>JAFTLM010000022.1 GCA_017455945.1 Clostridia bacterium
CAAATTTGGTGCAACACTTTATCAAACGATATTCACGATACGGGACGGTGTTCTTAAAACTTCAAGATAACTTCTTATTTTTGAGGAAATTCGATTCAAAAAATTACAGCACTCACAATGTGGGTGCTGTTTTGGTTTTCGTAGGGGAGACCTGCGGTCTCCCGCTGGCGAACGCAGTTCGCCCCTACAAAGTGAAAATTTGATGAAATGCGTTTTTGAAAAAAAGAAAAATCTGATTTTTGCGGAACATTTTGACGTTTTTTGCGTCTAAATAAATACAGGAGGTGACTTGTATGAAAAAACTGACGGCTTTTTTTGCGGTGATGCTTTGCACTGTTTGTCTGATCGGATGTGCTAAAGCACGGTATAAGCTTGAAATTATTGACGCTTATAATTATCCAATAGAAAACACACTTAAATCCTCGTATGCGGAGGGCGAAGAGGTAACAATCAAGCTGGAAACAATTACGGAACACTATTACGTTCTATATGTAAACGGCGTAAAGCAATATGCGGCATCACATGATATGTACTATACATATTATACTTTTACAATGCCTGCAGAGGACGTTGTCGTCAAAATCGAGGATCACTGGGTTGACATACCTACACCTTACGACGTAATAAGTGAATATGTGGCGGAAGAAAACGACAAGCAATATCTTGTTTTGCCAATATCAAAATCAAAAATTCACATCAGAGACGAATACAAGCCTTATTTAAACGATATAGATATTGACTTGCTGAAAAAGGCCGAAG
This sequence comes from Clostridia bacterium, assembly GCA_017455945.1. Classification (GTDB taxonomy): domain Bacteria; phylum Bacillota; class Clostridia; order Oscillospirales; family CAG-272; genus RGIG8775. The sequence goes on from JAFTLM010000022.1 coordinate 760, forward strand.
AGACCATAACTAACAAAATGTCTCTTTATACCGATTCTCCCGGATTTAATCTGCAAACCGATAACGAGGGAAATCTTTGCCTCGGTACCGAATGGATAGTTGATATCGACCCGCCAAATACCGTGAGCGGTGAAAACGGTGAAATTATTGTCAGTGGTTGCAATATTGACCATAAACATATATTTTTCAGTGAGCGGATCACCAAAAATATAAGTTTTTCAGGATTTCTTGACGGTGAGAATTTTGTTGCCGGTTTGGGACAGGGCGACTTCCTCGCTCAAATGGGAAAATACCGCTACGAAGGCATAAAACTTTCGGATAGTATGGGATTGTTTCATTATGACGGAGAATACGGAGGCGGCTGTGGAGTTAATGATAAATATTTCGGATTTGCCAATGATTATATGGCAACGGAAGACGGCAAATCCGCAACCTATTCAAACCGATTTTATACCAATATTCCTTTGGAAGGATTGACGTTGCCGCACGGAATAACTTTTGATGACACACTGAAAACCGTTCTGCGAAAACTTGGCATCATTATAGATCTTAAAGAAGATTCTGTTTCGGATAAAGAAAATACGGGAAAGATAACCTTGCGTAGCGACGGCACGTCGTCACTTGAATTGACTAACTGCCTTTTGTCCTCCGACACAATCGGAAAACCTTTTTATGATTTTGAATTGAAATACACAGAAAATTATCAAACTACCCGAAAAGACGGAAGAATAGCCGACGTAACACGTTATATTATTATGTCATTTACCGATGACAATAATAAACTCGGTAAATTTGATGTGGCTGTTGTTGAGAAGTATGAAATTGATTAAACAAAATTGCAGCGAGTTTTTGTCAGTAGGGCGGGGGATTGTCTCCCGCCGCTTTTGCTGTTTCGTTGTAGGGGAGGCGTTTCGCCTCCCGTTTTTTACTTGGATTTGCCAAAAACTCTATTTACATTTTTTCTTTTTTGTGATATAATTTAATTGAGCTTATTTTAAATTTGAAGGGAGCGTACTATGAACCAAGCTTTTATGTGCAGTTTGTGTCACAACGGAATACTTGGCGGCGTTTTGTGGCTTGATGCTCACGCGGTGATTTATAAAACCAATAAGCTTACGGTTGATAAAAAATTCAGAAATTTAGCAATTCCTTTAAAAGAGGTTAAAGCAATTACCTGGAAACGTGTCGTATTTCCTGTTGCCAAATTCCAATTGCAAAATGGGGAAGAGTATAAATTTATTATTTTTAATAAAAAAAGGTTTAACGCTTGTTATGAAAAAATAAAAAGCAAAGAGGTGTTATGATGCGTTTTATAAAAGAAATATCGGTGCTGATTGTTCAATTATTGATGTTTTATATATTTCCGTTGTTTGCCGGCCCTACAGATGCGATAGGAATGGTTGTGCTGATATTATTGTCAACC
>JAFTLM010000280.1 GCA_017455945.1 Clostridia bacterium
ACGCACATATGCCTTGTGGCGCAAGACGTAAAAGATGCGGTTTTGGCTCAAGGTATTACGACAAAGGATTTTGCGGGATATTGCGAGTGGGAGAACGAAGATAAAACAATCGGCTGTGGATTACGTTATAGCGAATTCGTTGCTATGAACATCCACGAAATACAAAAACTAAAGGCTCTCGTCAAAGAGCTTCAAGAAAAAATATCTTATTTGGAGGAAAACAACCATGAAACTTAAAGACCTTATTGAGGCAAATGCACCCCTTAAGCGTTTAACCGAGAAGCGCTTTGTCAGCTACAAGAAGATGAGAGAGCTTGTTAAATTGCGCAAAGCGGTGGAACAAGAGGTGGAATTCTATGCTGCCGAGGAAAAGAAAGCCATCGGCCTTTATGCCGAGACGGATGACGGAGGCAATCCGCTTTTCCTTGATGATGGCAGACTACGCCTTAAGGATATGGAGGCAAAGGTGGCTTTCGAGAAGGAAATCACCACACTTCGTGAAACCGACGTGGATGGCATCGACCCCATTGCTCTTTCCGAGAGTGATTTCCGTTCTGCCGATGACCTTCCTACGGTAGATGATATGATTGCCCTTGAAGGCATCATTATTTTTGAAGACTAAAAGGAGGTATGGCGTATGGAAATTATCACCGCAACCGCAGGAGTTATCACCGCTTTGGGCGTGATTTTCGGTCTTGTTTTTGCCGTTTATAGATGGTATCTGAAGCAGGAAAAGCAGGACAAGGATATCAAAGCCATCAAAGAAGAACAGACTCTTCTTACGCAAGGCGTTCTCGCTTGCCTAAAGGGTCTGCAAGAGCAAGGTTGTGATGGTCCGTGACCCTCGCAATTAAGCAAATCGAAACGCACCTGAACAAGCAGGCGCACAAATAATTTTTTGGAGGATTTTATTATGACTTCTATTTACGAAATCGCAACCATTCCCGCTATTGCCGCAATCGTTTATACGATTATCGACATTGTGAAGACAGCCGTGGGAGGCACGGAACAGTTCAAGAGATTTATTCCTTTGGTTTCATGCGCCCTCGGTGCAATCATCGGCATCATCGCATATTTCTGCGTCCCCGGCGTGATGGAAACACAGAATGTTCTTGTTGCCATCGTTCTCGGCGCAGCAAGCGGTCTATCTGCGACCGGTACTAATCAGGCGGTCAAGCAGCTTACACATAAGACCAATACAGACACAACTGAATAATTACTTATAAGCCCATCGAGGATGATTTTCTTCGGTGGGCTTATTTTTTTTAGAAAAATTTTCAAAAAAATATTGATTAGGGCGTTTTTTGGTACAAGTAATATGGTATAATAATAGTGAGGGATATAAATATGCGAGGTATATGCAATGAATGAGGCTCAAAAAAACACAAAAAAATATTTGATAGTTTTGATTTTAAGAATTCTTGAATCGAAAACCGATGTCGAACACCCTATCACTCAAACGAAGATAGCGGAGGACATTTCAGAGATATATCCTTGCGACCGAAAAACAGTGGGCAGAAACATTCAGTTTTTACAAAAGCTTAATTATCCTATTGTTAAAACATCAAAAGGGTTTTACATGGATAATATGGCTTTTTCGGTTTCTGATATGCAATTTGTAGAATCTGCTATTTTGGCATCCAACTTAAAAAGCGAAGAAGAAAAAGCGGAAATAATCAAAAAACTTATGTCTTTGATGTCACACAAATATAAAATTTAAGTTTTGGAGGTCGTAAATGCAATATTGCCACGAGTGGACTTTGGAAGAAGATAAATACTGTTGTAGAACGTACACGTGGTATATGTTTACTAAATTGCCTAAAACGCAAGAGCAAATAGACAATCTAACAACATTTTCCGAGTATCAAGAAATGCTCTCTGTGGAGAATCCGCGAGAGTTGATAACAATAGTTTGGAAAAAATACCCCTTTATATCAGAAAAAGAAATCTTGTTTCAACTTCGCAAAATCAAGCAAATATCAATGGAATTGTTGGGTGACGATGCTGTTCCAATTATACCCACCAAAAATTATAGAATGCAGCTAAAGAATGCCTTTTGCATCACAATGGATGAAATAAGCCTTGAATTACGACACGAACCACCGGCTAAAACAAGAGAAGAGCTTTGGACAGAAACGCAAGAATATATTGAAAAATACGGCAAACTTGTAGTTTCAGAAGACCCCGACGATTTTTGACGCTATTTTCTAGATTAATAAAGATAAAAACGTAAAAAGGAAATTCGCTTAATATGGAGCAAAAAACAAAAAAACTAATAGTTAAAACGGTCATTATAGCGGCTCTTATTATCGCTGTAACTATTATATGCACCAATGTAATAAATGCGATGGCATTCAGGCACACAGAGGGAAAGGTGTACCGAACTAAAACGGGTGACTGCTACCATTCTGCTGATTGTGGATACTTATGGAACTCCGCAATTCCTATGGGTTATGAGCAAGCAAAAGCTTCCTCGCTTCGGATGTGTTCTCGTTGCGGCGGAGAACCCAAAGGAACTATCGTAGTAGATGAGTATGGCAAGGCTTTTGCTATCACTTTGCTCGTAGAGATGGGTGTTGCTTTTCTTGTTCTGTTTATCCGCTACAAACTATATAGTGAAACAGAACCGCAAGTGCAAACTTACATACCACCGACAAAGCCTATAGATATGCCTCCAAAAGACCCACCGAAGCCAATTATTCCTATAAGAAAAGGCTCAATAGTTAGACACCCAAAATGGGGCGCGGGCGAGGTTACTCTTATCGAAGGTGGATACATTACTATTTGGTTTTGTTCCCCTGAATTCAAGACGCATAATGAAGGAATTAAGAAATTTCAATATCCAGATGCTGTAGGTAAATTTTTTGATGTAATAGAATATTGATTATATAGCCCATCGAGGTTTTTCTTCGGTGGGCTATTTTTTATTCGGGTGGATATGCAATACCGATTGAAAAATTCATAAAAATATGGTATAATAGGTATATGTTTTTATCGAGGAGGTGCGGTAATGAGAAAAGCAGATGCCGAAAAGCTGATTCCGTATATAAAAACCACATTCATTGCTGCATTTCCGACGGCAAAAGAAATCGTAGAAGAAACACCCTTTGTGCTAATTCCCAACCGTGGACGCGCAGAAGCTCGGCAGAAAGCCATAGATGCTTGTGGCGCAACATATAAGGTTGATGGGGATAATCGCGGTGAGGTTATCTTCGGTCCCAAAGGCAGAGCCGTTTTAATTTATACGACTGTTGCAGCAACGGACTGGGATTTTTGTCACACGGGGTGGCACGAACTCGGTCACGTATTTACAAACCTTGTAAACAAAGAGCTTTTTATTGACGCAGAAAACGATGTCCGTGCGGAAAAAGATACTATGCGCCGTAGTGGTATGTCCGTGTGGTCGGAGTTCATTGCGGAGTACATTGCCATTCTTATTGAAAACGAAGAACCGCAACCCGTGGCTTGGCCGAAGCAAGATATTCTCTCTGGACTTATAAAAGATGCCGTAGGAACGGGTATGTTAAATCCCTATCCGCTTGCCTTTTATTGCGCTATGATGATGGGTGATAACACCATAGACGAAATGTTACAACGTCAGCCAGATGCTTCAATCGGTCTTGATGAGTGCGATGACCTTCTCTCCGATATGATTGTTACCTTGCTCCGTCTCTTGGATAAGCAATTATGCAAAGAGGACTTTTGGGATATTTCCCTTGAGGAACTCGAAGGTATCGGTGCGCAAGTAGATGAAATATGGACGCATTGTTATTATTCAGGCGCTTTGACCGCACTGCAAAAGATTATTAAAAGGAACTGATATGATAAAAGAACTAGTACACGACCCCATATTCCTTGCAGGCAAATCCGAAAAAGCCACAAAGGATGACCTCTCCGTGGCGCAAGATCTGCTCGACACTCTTGTGGCGCATCGAGAGGGATGCGTAGGAATGGCGGCAAATATGATAGGCGTTCGTAAGTGCATTATTGCCTTTCGTGATGAAAGCGGTCGTGCGCCGACATATACCGTAATGCTTAATCCCACGATTATAGCAAAATCAGGCGTATATGAAACAGAGGAAGGATGCCTTTCCTTGCTCGGCGGTCCCCGCAAGTGCAAGAGATATAAGACTATTAAGGTGCAGTATCAAACATTAGAGATGCAGACCCACATGAAGAATTACGAAGGGTGGACGGCACAAATCATACAGCACGAGGTCGACCATTGTAACGGGGTGCTGATTTAAGACAACACCATATTGACTAATAAGCCTATTTTGGGAGTTTTCCCAAGGTAGGCTTTATTTTTATGCCGTTCTCAAAAAAACTTGTGTCAGACCCTTCAATTTTTCGCTTTCCCGAGGCTTTTAGGTGGGAGGTGGTATCAATGACCAACACAGAAAAAGAAACCATTATAGCACTAAAACTTCAAGGATTAGGATGTAACCGCATCGCAAAAACAAGTGGCGTTCCGCTTGGGACTGTAAAATCCTTTTTGAGCAGAACCGAAATCGAGCTTCCGAAGCCGCAAGAAGGCATTTGTTTAGAGTGTGGCGCACCCATTGCCGCCGTTCCGCATACCAAACCGAGGCGCTTCTGCTCCGGGACTTGCAGACAGAAGTGGTGGAACGCACACCTTCATATGGTGAACCGAAAGGCATTTTATAATTTCACTTGCCCTTGGTGTGGAAAAAAGTTCACCGCATACGGCAATGACCACAGAATCTACTGTTCCCGTGGGTGTTATGCGGACGCAAGGAGGAAAAATGGAAAATTACCAGAACATTTTAATGTATAAACTCGCCATGCATATGGCGGAGGAGATGCTCAAAAAAGGCATAATTTCCTCTGACGAATATGACAAAATAAACGATAAAATGTGCGAAAAATTCTCCATAAAAACAACCTCAATCTACCGCAATATGACTTGATATATATCTGTTTTAGAGGTAATATGTGACTACCAAAAAGGAGGTAATTATGCGAGTAATAAAGGACGTTACGCCTCAAATGGCGACCGAACTGAAAAGGCTCCGCGTTTGCGCCTACGCACGTGTCTCTTCTGGCAAGGATGCGATGCTGCACTCGCTTTCAGCCCAAGTCAGTTATTACCAAAAATTCATAGCTTCGCACATCGATTGGGTGTTTTGCGGAATCTATGCGGATGAGGCTTTTACGGGTACAAAGGAAGTCCGTCCGCAATTCCAAAAAATGCTTGAAGAGTGCCGAAACGGAAACATCGATTTAGTGGTTACTAAGTCAATCAGCCGCTTCGCTCGTAACACGATTACGCTATTACAGACGGTGCGAGAATTAAAGGCGATGGGAGTGGATGTTTTCTTTGAAGAACAGAACATTCACACCCTTTCCGCAGACGGAGAGCTTATGCTTTCCATTCTTGCTTCCTACGCACAGGAAGAAAGCCTTTCTGCAAGCGAAAATCAAAAGTGGCGCATCCGTAAGTCCTTTGAGGCAGGAAAGATTACCGCCGCTTTTCCCAAACTCTTCGGTTACCGAGTGGTTAAAGGCAAAATCACGATTGACGAAGAAACAGCGCCTATAGTGCGTGAGATCTTCTCGCAATTTGCAAACGGGGCAAGCTTGGCAGAGATAGCACATTGGCTTACCGATAACGGAGTGCCTTGCATTGTAAAAGGCGCGTGGTCAAGCAAAAAGGTGAAGCTCATCCTTTCCAACGAAAAGTATTCGGGAAATGCACTGCTTCAAAAGACATTCCGAAATAACCACCTTGAGAAACGCAAGATTGTCAACCGAGGACACTTGCCGCAGTATTTTGTGGAAGACACGCACCCCGCCATAGTGGATATGGTGACATACCAAATCGTAAAGGAACGGCTGCAAGAAGCCTCAGACTATTTCACACCCACCACACCGCAAAGCGATTCTCCATTTTCAAAAAAGATGGTTTGCGGATACTGCGGTGAATACGTAAAGAGAGCCAAAAACAACGCCCGAACCGTGTGGAATTGCCACCGATACCTTGAAGATGGCAAAGCCGGGTGCGAGGGCGCAAAACAAATCCGCAACGATATGCTTGAAGAGCTTTGTTGTGAGGTGTTCGGTTGGGAGAGCTTGGATGAGGAGTTTATACGCAAAAATATAGTAAAAATCAAAGTTTTTGCGCACAAACTGACCTTTGAAATGGCTGATGGAACAATCATAGAAAAAGAATGGAAAAACAAGTCCCGCTCGGCTTCTTGGACTCCCGAGATGCGTGAGAGGGCTAGACAAAGAGCAATAATTCAGCACGGAGGTTAAGATGGGAAAAGTTACGGTCATTCCCGCTACAAGGGATTTTCACACAGGCATTGCTAAAAACAGTATGCGCAAACGCAGAGTGGCGGCTTACGCACGTGTTTCCACCAATAGCGAAGAGCAAGTTACCTCTTACGAGGCGCAGGTGGATTATTATACCAAATACATCCAAGGCAGAGCCGATTGGGAGTTTGTCAAGGTTTATACCGATGAAGGCATTTCAGGCACGAACACCAAGCACCGAGACGGCTTCAATGAGATGATAGAAGATGCCCTTGCCGGGCAGATCGATTTAATCATTACCAAGTCAGTGAGCCGTTTTGCGAGAAACACGGTAGATAGCCTTATTACCGTCCGCAAACTCAAGGAAAAAGGGATCGAGGTCTACTTTGAAAAAGAAAACATTTATACACTCGATAGCAAGGGTGAGTTGCTTATCACGATTATGAGTTCCTTGGCACAGGAAGAAAGCCGAAGCATATCGGAAAACATCACGTGGGGTAAGCGCAAGTTCTTCGCTGATGGCAAGGTGTACCTTCCTTACAAGAACTTCCTTGGATACGAAAAGGGTGAAGATGGGCTTCCAAAAATAGTCCCCGACGAGGCTGATATTATCCGCTTGATTTACTCAATGTTCCTTGAAGGAAAAACCACATACGCAATAGCGGCAGAACTCACCGAAAACGGCATACCGACACCACGGCAGAAAGTGGTGTGGAAACCTAGCACAGTTGAGAGTATTCTTACAAACGAGAAATACAAAGGCGCAGCCCTTTTGCAAAAGAGCTTCACAGTGGATTTCCTTACCAAAAAAATGAAGCCCAACGAGGGTGAGGTCCCACAGTACTATATCGAGGATAGCCACGAGGCGATTATAGACCCGAGAGAGTTCGAGCTTGTTCAAGCAGAGATGGCAAGGCGCAAAGGGCTTCGAGCTACCTATAGCGGAAATTCAATTTTTGCCTCCCGTATTATTTGCGGGGATTGCGGTAGCTTTTACGGCGCAAAAACGTGGCACTCCACAAGCAAGTACAGAAAAATTATCTACCGCTGCTTTAATAAATACGCAGATAAAGACCATAAGTGCGAAACGCCTACCTTGAACGAATCCGACATCAAGGATGCCTTTATAGCAGTGTTTAACATCCTTATGGCGGACAAGGAAGCGGTGCTTGATGCTTGCCGAGTGATGCAAGAAACACTGACCGATACGACCGAGATTGATGAGAAGATTGCAAGGCTACAAGAAGCTCAAGAAGATGCGTGTACTCTGCTTCAAAAGCACGTTGACGATAATATGCGTATAGCTCAAGACCAAGAAGCCTTTTGGAAGCGGTACGAAGAGTATGAGGCACGTGTAAACGAACTTGCCGCAGAGCTTGATTCCCTGAAAGTATTACGCCTTAAACGCATTCAGAAAGCCGAAATCATCGGTGCGTTTATGTTCGAGCTTTACGAGAGAGA
>JAFTLM010000281.1 GCA_017455945.1 Clostridia bacterium
CCGTCTGCACCGCCGATGATACCGATAGCCGCCGCTTCCTGGGGGCTGAAAAAGCCCGATACAAGTGCCGCTGAAAAGGCAACGAATACACCAAGCTGTGCTCCGGCTCCGATAAGAAGGCTCTTGGGGTTGGAAATAAGGGGGGAGAAATCGGTCATTGCACCGATACCCATAAATATAAGTGATGGATAAATACCGAGTTTAACACCCAGGTAGAGAAGGTCCAAAAGACCTCCGTCGTGCAACACCTGACCGTAGTTAACACTTTCACCTATAAAGAACTCAAGATGGAAGAGATTAGCTCCGGGAAGGTTGGTAAGAAGCATACCGATAGCTATAGGCAAAAGGAGCAACGGATCGAACTTTTTTACTATAGCAAGATACACAAGAATACCCGAAATTACGAACATTATGGCGGTCTGCCACCAGTCCGGTCCGAGCATTTTCGCAATACCGGTAGTATTCAAAAAATTTCGAAAACTATCAATAATTTCTTGCATTTCACTGTTTTCCTTTCAATAGATTTTTACTGTTCGGAAAATCAGTTAAGAGTTACAAGAACTGCGTCTGTTTCAACCGTTGCACCCTTTGCAACCTCAACGCTTGCAACTGTTCCGTCCTCGGGAGCGCAAACGTCGTTTTCCATCTTCATTGCCTCAAGAACTACGAGAACGTCGCCCTTCTTTACAGCATCGCCGGGCTTTACGTTTACCTTATTGATGTTACCGGGCATAGGAGCCTTAACAACAACGGAACCTGCTTTGCCTGCAACCTTGGGAGCCGCGGGAGCGGGAGCTGCCTTGGGAGCAACGGGTGCTACTACGGGTGCAGCAGGTGCTGCGGGTGCCGCTACGGGAGCGGAAGCAACTCCGCCAACCTCTTCAACTTCAACGGCATATGTTACGCCATTTATTGTAATATTGTATGTTTTCATTATCAATACCTATCCTTTCAAATCAGTTTTTTGAATTCCAAGCTTTTCCGCCCTGTACTCTGCGGAAAGAAACAACTCTGAAGCCGCCGTTATAGACGGTTTCGGCGCTTCCGCCGTCTGCCATATAAGCCGCCACAGCCGCCGCTATAACAGCCGCTATAATCTCATCCTCTGCCACAGAGGCCACCGGTACTTCTTCGACTACCGGAGCTACCGCAGGAGCGGGAGTTGGTTCAACCGCCGTCGGTTTGGGAGAAGCCTTTGACATAAGCTTTTCGAAAATTACAAGAACCCCCCAAAGAATTGCCAGCACCGAAAAAATCATAACCATTCCTATCAGGGTCATTCTTCCGGCATACGCCCAACGGTCAAGTGAAAATGCACCGCCAAGTACGTCGGTTTCCGCAAGGGTTTCAGTAACATCAGTTGCGTTTAATAATCTCATATCTGTCCTCCTTTAATTAAAGGGGCATATTTGCGTGTCTGCGAGTAGGAGCAACGTCTGTCTTTGAGAAAAGCATACTGAGAGCGGCACATATTCTCTGACGAAGCTCTGCGTTTGCGATGATATCGTCTATCTCGCCGATCTCTGCCGCCGCTACGGGAGAAGCACACTTCTCTTTCCACTCGGTTTCAAGCTCCTCACGGGACTTGTTTGCCGTTATTTTATCGTTCCAAGCAAACGCAACAGCCGCCTCGGGAGGAAGAATACTGATGCAAGCGTTTTCAAGTGCGAAAGCAACGTCAGCACCTACAGACTTGGAGCCCATAAGCGTATAAGCCGCGCCGTAAGCCTTGCCAACAACGACCGTAACCTTTGCGTTCTTGGAAGATGTATAAGCGAACGCAAGCTTTGCAAGCTCACTTGCAAGAGGAGCATTTTCAGCGTCCTTATCACAAACAACACCCTCACTGTCTACCAAGGTAAGCACGGGAATGTTGAAGCTGTCGCACAGAGAAACGAACTTAGCCGCTTTTCTCGCACCGCCTACGCTGATCTTACCGTTAGCATAAACAACGCCTGTTCCGATACCGCCGAAAGAAGCCATTCCGACTATCATTTCGGGAGCGTAGTCTGCGTAGAGCTTAACGAATTTGTTGCAATCGGCAATCTCGACGATAAGCTCGTCCGCTGTTCCCTCTGCCGCAACTGTTCTGTTAAGGTCGTCTTCGTTTACTTCGAGGGTTGTTCCCTCTGCATTATTGGAAGGCATAAGAGCGATAAGCTCTTTTACCTTTTCGTTTGCCGCATCCTCGTTTTCGGCAACGATTGCCGCGATACCCACAGCCGCCGCATGAGCCGCCGTACCGTTCTCCTTACCGAGAACAAAGGGAGGATTTACATAAAGCTGTGCCTTATCGCCTGCTGTAACCACGAGGTCAAACATTGCGGCGATAGTTGCGGACATACCTGCACAGATACCGTTTACAACGGCTATCTGAGGTATAACGCCCGAAGCCTCGGATACGCATTTCATAATGCGTCCGTAACCCGAAAGGGCTGCCGCACCGTCATAAATAAGTGCACCTGCACTGTCAAGCATTGCAACAACGGGAGCCCCGTTCTTGATTGCCATTTCATAAAGTTTTTCAATCTTCTTGGCGTGAATTTCATCAAACGCACCCTTCATTCTGTCGCTGTCCTGCGAGAACGCGAACACAAGCTTACCGTCGATGGCTCCGTAACCGCAAATGACACCCTCATACTCTTCGGGATTGCCGTTTCTGCGAACGTAAGAACCAAGCTCGACAAATGTGCCTGCATCAAAAAGCGCATTGATCTTCACTGCACCAACTGTGCTGTTCTTCTCCATAAGTTGCCTCCATTTTCTTTGGTTTTTAAGAAGTTCTGTTTGTCATATTCCGCACAAACACCACTTCTACCCCTATTATACATAATGATAGCACATTTTGCAAATTTTGTCAACAGCTTAACAGATATATTTTGACTAATTTTTACGCTCTTTATTTAGAAGTTTCACCAAATTGTACAAGGTGTCAATATTCAACAATCAAATTTGTCACATTCGCCGATTTTTTATATGTAGGATTGACAATTACTTATGTTTGTGATATCATTATAGTGTATATCTGTAATTAGAAATCATATGCAAAAAGGAAGGTGTTTTTATGAAAGCAAAAAAACTAATTTCCCTGCTGCTCTGCTTTGTTATGATCGTCGGCGTTTTACCGATGACCGTTACGGCAGAAGAGACGGCAACGGTGGCTGAAACCGAAGAGGTTAAATTTAACCTTTTCCTCGATTTCAACCAAATGGAAACCACCACGACCGCAGATGCGACGTCATTTACTGCTGCGGCGGGTGAAGAAACTCACTTTACGTTCTCCCACTACAGCGGCACCAGCGGTTTGTCATTCGTTGAAAGAGACTCTGACGGTGACATAGCGTTGAGGACGACAAAAAGTCACGGTATTATGATAAAAGACCCGCAAACGCTCCTTGCGAAGAACAACTTTGTCTTGGAGTATGACGTTCGTTTTGAGACTGTGGCTGCCGGATACAACACCGTACAGTTTTCGTTCAAAAACAACGCCGGAACTCAGGTAAAAACCGGATTGGTACCGATTAACGCCAACAAGCTTACGGGCGCAGACGGTAACAAGTACGGTGCCACATACCACATGACAAACAACCAAAATCTCGGAGCAACTGTGCGTCCGAGCGGCGTTGCCCAAGACCTGATTGTTTACCCGGATCAATGGTATCACTATGCCCTTTACGTTGATTCCGAAAACAACACAATAGTTGCTTACAGAGACGGCTCGCTTATCTGGTCCTCTACTCTTACCTCCTTCCCCGATGATATGACTGATTTCCAAATATGGATGCATTCGGGAGCCAGTAGCTCTGTAACCTACTACGACAACATTCACCTCCAGTCGCTTAACAGCACCGATATTGATGCGGCACTCAGCTTCGAAGACGTGGCTTTTGCGGAAGGTACAACTTCGGTTAATGCCACAAAAGATATGTTTAACAATATGCTTGGAGGCGGCAGACTGTACTCCCCTTACGTTCATGCAACACACACCACAGTTGAAACAGACGGCACAAACAATTATCTTGTAGGTCAGTCTAAAGGCGAATCCTGGTCAGCAGAGGGACAGATGCGTTCATTCTTCCAGTTAGGAGATCGCCAAGCGGATCTTTCTTCACAATCCTGGACACTGGCGTTTGATATGTGCTTACCCGGCATAACAGATTCTTCCGGTGCAGACGTTATTTCAAATTACGAGATCACCTTTTTAGCCTTAATAGCCGATGGCACATCTAACACCATTTTAACCCTCAAAACAAACGGTCAATTAGGGCGTGCAAAAGCAGGAAACTATACCACACAGCAACTCAAAAAAGGTGAATGGTACAGAATTTCAGCTTCATATGATGCTGACAACCAAAAAATTACGTTTGCTCTTTTGGATAACACCGAGGGGCACGTTGATCTTGGAACCTATGCCTTCACACCTTCCAAAAACGCTACTGATACATTCTTCCGATTCGGCTACGGCTGGACCTCAGGACAGTATTGCAAATTCTATTTTGATAA
>JAFTLM010000023.1 GCA_017455945.1 Clostridia bacterium
CAAGTATTAAGTTTGAAATTCGCGGCAGTCAGTACTGTGCGGGCAACGATGTTTTTAACATTTCCTTCGATAATGTATATACAAGCGTTGCGAAAAACTGACAATTAAACATGATGGGGTCGCAGTTTTAACTGCGGCCTCATCAAAAAGAGATAAAATTAAGTGAAACAAAAATTATGAGCGATAAAAATATAATTGATATGAAAAAGCAGGAAGAAAAAGAGAGAGAGGCTTGCTTTGCAAGGATTGCTGAGGAGTTCAGCCCTGGGGTTGCGGATGCAATAAAAGAGCATTTTGCCATTTATGACGAAAGATTTTACTTATGGCTTGCAGACCTGTATGACCCCGGAAAATACGACGAAGACGGGAATCCTCTTGGCGGCGGGTTCTACTATTCAAATTCTGCAAGGGATAACGAGGGATTTCTCATTGACGTTGAGTCCACCAATCAGGCTCTCAATTTCTTCCGCAGTGCCGGAATGCTTCGTGGCTACGATGACGACTACCTAAAGGCGTTTCCCGAGAAAACAGTCCGCGAAATTGTTGCCTTTACTCTTTCTCTCCAATCCTCAGAGAACGGTTATTTCTACCATCCTCAGTGGGGAAAAGATATTACTGCAGGAAGACTCAGCCGCGATATAGGCAGCTCAGTTGATATACTCAGAAAATTCGGGATGAAGCCAAACTGGAACACCCCTTCGGGTGTCGAAGGCACCTACGGATATCCAAGCGGTGTAAAAAAGAAGGGCGATGACGGTGAAACTGTCATAAAGCGAGATTGGCCAGAAAGACTCAAAACCTTAGAAAACTGGAAAGCATACATCGACGAATTCCGAAAAGACATTGATTCCAATTCTTATTCTATCGGTCATATTGTAGGTGAGCAGGCAATGCAGCTTATTGTCAGAGAAGAGGAGGCGGTTCGCAATGACGAGCCTACCGGATATATTAAATATACCTTAGACTTCTTTAATGAATGTCAGAATCCCGAAAACGGTCTTTGGCATAAGGACGTTACGTATGCTTCCGTAAATGGACTTATGAAAACCATGCGATTCTTCACAGATTGCAAAATAAAGTTAAATTATGCAAAGGAAGCGTTTGCTTCTGCAGCGGAAATGATTATCAATGAAGGTCCTGACAGGGATGGCAGAGTTGGAGGCGACTCGGTTTCGGTATACAACCCTTGGGTTGCGGTAAACCGTATAATGGAAAACGTAAGAGTCTGCGGCGATCCCGATATGGTCAAGGAGCTACGCGGGCTTTTGGTTGAACGTGCCGAGGATATGATAAGAGCTACAACCAGAAAAACACTTCGTTTTAAAAAGGAAGACGGCTCTTATGGATATTGGTTTAAATACAGCCCGGATAAATCGCAGGGAGCTCCCGCATCTGTCCCCGAGACTATAGAAGGCGACGTAAACGGCGGTACTATTGCTGTAAACGGAATCACAGGAGAGATGCTTATGGCTTTGTGAATAAAAGATGCTTACATTTTTGCACCTTCCGATTTTTAAGTGTTCATCTACCGCTTGAAAAATAAAAAGACACAAAATAAAACAATTTAATTATGTATTTGCTTTTACTTACATCAATAATTTTTGCTTCGGCAAACAGCGTTGTTTTACATAAGGTAAAGCTTGACGGGAGCAAGATTTATAAGTATAATTTAATTGGAACACTCGTTTGGTGCATATGTTTGTTTGTTGCTAACAGGTTCACGCTGACTCTTAATTCCGACGTTATTTTATGGGGTGTTATATACGGCGTGACACAGGCCTTGTTCATTCTTTTCAAAACACAAGCAATGAACACAGGGTCGGTGTCCGTCACCACCCTTATCGGAAACTGTTCTCTGGTTGTATCGGTGCTTGCCTGCTTCATCCTTTGGGGTGAAGGGGTAGGAATACCCGACGTTTTGGGGCTTTCGGTACTGATTGTTGGAATTTTTCTTACTACCTTCAAGAAAACGAATGAAAGCTATAACAGAAAATGGTTAATATATTCAGCACTTTTCTTCGTTTGTGCAGCAGGCGTTGGACTCACGTTTAAGGCGTTTTCAAAAAGCGAAAGTCCTGAGATGGCGGGCGATATGATGCTGTTTTCGAGCATTGTAATGCTGATTTCATATAGCATCATCTGTGCTTTCACAGCCACTGCCAAAAGCGAGACTAACGAAGATAATTCCGAAGAAAAGAAAAAAGAGAAAGTACTCTTTATAATTTACGCGCTTATCTCTGGATTTTTGAGCTGCGTTTATAACCGCTTGAACATATTTCTCGCGGGAGAGCTTCACGGAGTAATATTCTATCCG
>JAFTLM010000282.1 GCA_017455945.1 Clostridia bacterium
AGCCCATCGCATTTGAAAACGCAAAATGGGCTTACACAGTTGGCGCTGCCATCGCTCTCAAAAAAGGCTGCACAAAAGCTGCTGACGCCGCTGCCGCTCTCGGTATCGGTCTTCAGGCATTCTGCATTCCCGGTTCCGTTGCTGAAAACCGTAAGGTTGGTCTCGGCCACGGTAACCTCGGCTCCATGCTTCTTTCTGAAGAGACAGAGTGCTTCTGCTTCCTCGCAGGTCACGAGTCCTTCGCGGATGCATAGGGCGCAATCAAAATCGCTCTTAACGCTAATAAGTTAAGAGTTAAGCCCCTCCGCGTTATCCTTAACGGTCTCGGTAAGGACGCCGCTTACATCATCTCCAGAATCAACGGCTTCACATACGTAGAGACAAAGTTTGATCCCTACACGGAGGAAGTTAAGGTTATCTCCGAGAAGGCGTTCTCTACAGGCGACAGAGCTAAGGTTAAGTGCTACGGCTCTGACAGCGTTCCCGAAGGCGTTGCTATCATGAGACTTGAAAACGTTGGCGTTTCTATCACAGGTAACTCCACTAACCCCACTCGCTTCCAGCACCCCGTTGCGGGAACATATAAGAAGTGGGCTATCGAGAACGGCGTTAAGTACTTCTCGGTTGCATCGGGCGGCGGTACAGGACGTACACTTCACCCCGATAACATGGCAGCAGGCCCCGCTTCCTACGGTATGACAGATACAATGGGACGTATGCACGGCGACGCACAGTTCGCAGGCTCGTCCTCGGTTCCCGCTCACGTAGAGATGATGGGACTTATCGGCGCAGGTAACAACCCCATGGTTGGTATGACCGTTGCTTGCGCTGTTGCTATCGAAGAGGCAGCGAAGTAATTGGCTTCTCGGCTGATTTAACTTAAAAAAACAATTAGACACATCATTTTGGGTTTTCCCTTGTGATGTGTCTAACTTTTTTAAGGAGAAAAATGTGTATGCGAAAGTTGAATTTATTGAACACTAACACCATTACTTTTGAGGAAGGATGCGACCTTTATTTGCTGAATTGCAAACAACGAAATCTGCGAGAGGGAACGATAAACCATTACAGACAAAGTTACACCCAATTTGAAAAATTCTTTGATATGGAAATGCCAGTAGATAGGTTCAATCAAGCACTCTATAACAGCTACGTTGTGTACCTGCGTGAAACTCTGAATAACGACATCAGTATCAACAGCTATCTGCGCGATTTGATAACCACTTTGCATTTTCTCATGCGAGAGGGATATATTACACCCTTTGAAATGAAATCAATCAAGACCGACAAAAGCACGATACAAACCTATACGGAAACCGAATTGCGGCAACTGCTCCAGAAGCCAAACATAAGGCGGTGCAGTTTTACTGAATATCAATGCTGGGTAATAACAAATTTCCTTTTGAGTACAGCCGTAAGACAGCGCAGTTTAATGCACATACGGATTTGCGATATTGATTTTGATAATGCGGTTGTAAACGTAACGGTGACAAAGAACCGCAAACCGCTTATTATCCCTCTGAACGCAACAATGGTTGCAATCCTAAAGGAGTTCTTGAAATACAGACAGTCCAAAAGCCCAGACGATTGGCTGTTCTGTAACGCATACGGACAACAGCTTGTCAAAAGCACTTGCTATCACGCGCTTTACTGCTACAATAAGTCGAGAGGGGTCGTAACAACTGGCATACACAGATACAGACATACCTTTGCAAAACAATGGATTTTAAGCGGCGGCAACGTGGTGGCACTTTCAAGGCTCTTGGGTCATAGCAGTCTGAACATTACGCAGAATTATATCAACCTGCTTGTAAGCGACTTGACAAAGGAAGTCGAAGAGATAAACCTGCTGGATAAATTCAGCCCACATACAAAAATAACAATGCCCAAACGACATTGATGTAACTTTCATACATCTTTTTAACATCTTTCATACAACTTCAATGAAACTTTTAACAAGATACATACAAGAAAACAGCAATCCAAAAGCGGACTGCTGTTTCTTTTTATTGGTATTTTGTTCTGATTTTATCTATGTAATCAACAAATTTTTGCACAACTTCGGGCGGCGAGGTTAAAACAGCACCTTTGCCAAGACCTAAAAGCCAGCCGTAAAACTGCGGACTTGTATTTACTTGTGTCGTAACAGTACAGTAATTTTTGCCGTTGTCAATTTCTTTGCCGTAGATTACGTTGCGGTCATTGCCGAAGCGGTCAATCATTGTATCTAATAAGTCTGGAACAAAGCGGATTGTGACGCGCTCTGTTTTTCCACGATACATAGAAAAGGTTTGACGCAGGTATTCTTTTATGTCAACGTCATTAAAATGCTCTGCGCCCTCGCGCGGCTCACCCGAGAGGGTAACGCTTCTCATTCGGTCAACGCGATACTGCTTTTCCTGTTTCCCATTAAAGCCTACAAGATAATAGTTTCCGTTGTCAATTACAAGATAATAGGGGCTGACAGTAGTTTTTTTGTTTTTACGGCGCGGCTTTTGCGATTTAACATCGTCAATCTCATAGTGCAGATATTCAAAGCTGACCTTTTCTGGAACGTGCGGCTGTCCGTCAATCTCCTTGCTTATGGCATCCGAAAGCACACTAATACTGTTGAGAATTTCTTTGTTATTGGCGCGCGTTCTGTCAATAAGCGTTACGTCGTGCTTTATTCTCTTGGCTTGCTCTTCGGTAGCCAAATTGCAGATAGCATCAACAAGCATATTGGCACGGGATTTGTCAAGAAACCTTGCGGAATAGACACATTCAGCCAATAGCCGAAGGTCGTAAAAATCAAAGTCGCGGCGGCTCACATAAAACCCTTGTTTGCTTTTGGCACACTTGATAACCTTTTCTTCTTCGTCGTCAAGGAGTATTTCTTCCGCTTCTTCAAGTGTAATGCCTTCAGCACTTGCAAGAAGAGCTTTGTTTATTTCTTGAATGTCTCTGTAAATTGAACGGCGATCAGCCGAAATATTAAAGTCAGCACCTATATCATTTGCAATCTTTTCACCCGAAACGAAATGATTTTCATCTGTATTCTTTAACAAATATTGATAAACCAAAAACGGCTTCATCTTCTGGTTCTGTTTGCGCCCGCAATTTTCATTGTGTTTACCTTTTTGTGGAGACATTGGAACACCACCTTTCAACAACGTCATTATAACATTTTGAAGTGCATTTTTCAATAGAAAAACCATATTTTAGCCATTTCAAGCTATTATCTATTGAAAAAATTTGTGGTTTGTGCTATAATTTAATTTGAATAATTGTAAATTTCAAAAAATCGGAGGTATTAACTATGGCTGACAACAGAAAAGAACAGGAAAGAGCCGAGCTTCACCGTGCCATTTGGGCGATTGCGGATGATTTGCGCGGAGCTGTAGACGGCTGGGATTTTAAGAGCTACGTTCTGGGAGCAATGTTCTATCGTTATATCTCCGAAAACTTTGCGGCGTATATCAATGAAGGTGAAATCGAAGCGGGTGACCTTGATTTTGATTATACAAAAATGGCTGATGAAGATGCTGAAGAAGCGCGCGAGGGACTTATAGAATCAAAGGGCTTCTTTATTCGCCCCAGCGAATTGTTCTGCAACGTAAGAGCAAAGGCGGCAAATGACGAGAACTTGAACGAAACCTTAGAGAGGGTCTTTGCCAATATTGAGGACAGCGCAAAGGGCAGTGATGCGGAAGATAACTTTGCAGGTCTGTTTGATGACTTTGACGTGAACAGTAATAAGCTGGGCGGCACAGTTGCCAAGAGAAACGAAAGACTTGTCAAAATTCTTAACGGTGTTGCCGAAATGAAGCTTGAATATAAGGACAATGCCATTGATGCTTTTGGTGATGCTTATGAGTATCTGATGACAATGTATGCATCTAACGCAGGCAAATCGGGCGGCGAGTTCTTCACGCCCTCTGACGTTTCAGAGCTTCTTACCAGACTTGGGACAGTAGGCAAGACCGAAGTTAATAAAGTCTATGACCCTGCTTGCGGCTCTGGCTCTTTGCTTCTTAAAGCCCAAAGCGTTCTTGGTAAAGATGCCGTCCGTCAAGGCTTTTACGGACAGGAAATCAATATCACCACATACAACCTTTGCCGAATCAATATGTTCTTGCACGACGTAGGTTTTGATAAGTTTGATATTGCTTGTGAAGATACGCTTCTTAACCCTGCTCATTGGGATGATGAACCCTTTGAACTTATTGTTTCAAATCCCCCTTACTCTATCAAGTGGGTGGGTGATGATAACCCTCTGCTTATCAATGACCCGCGCTTCTCACCTGCAGGCGTTCTTGCACCAAAGGGAAAAGCCGATTTTGCTTTTGTTATGCACGCGCTTTCTTGGCTTGCGCCAAACGGAACGGCGGCTATTGTTACGTTCCCAGGAATTATGTATCGCGGCGGCGCGGAACAAAAAATAAGAAAATATCTGGTTGATAATAACTTTGTTGATTGTGTTATCCAGCTTCCCGATAACCTTTTCTACGGTACGTCTATCGCTACCTGCATTATGGTTTTGAAAAAGGGCAAAAAGGATAACAGCACACTATTTATTGATGCTACAAACGAATGTATCAAGGTTACAAACAACAATAAGCTCACCCCCGAAAACCTTGACAATATCGTGGCTGAATACACCAGCCGCGAGGACAAGGCGCACTTTGCGCGTTTGGTTTCCTATGATGAGATAAGAGAGAATGAATATAACCTCTCTGTCAGTACTTATGTTGAAGCCGAGGACACAAGAGAGGTCATTGACATTGTGGCTCTGAATGCAGAGATTACGGAGATTGTCGCAAAAGAGCAAGTTTTGCGTGATGAGATTGAAAGAATTATTGCCGAGATTGAAAAATAATTTTTAAGGTGAAACAATATGAATTTGAAAAATTATAAAATTCCAGATGTAGTAACAGGCTCTCTATTACCAAATGAATTCTATAAAAACGAAAGAGAGGAAGAGAGATATGATAAAGAGGTGGAAAGAGAAGAACAGCAGATAGCTTTGTTGCGAGAACAAAATGAATTGTTGCAAGAGCAAAACCGAGCGTTAAAAGAAGCAAATGACGCAAGTAATAAGGAATTAAAGAGAAGCAAATGCTTGAATTACATTACGGCAACAATTGCATTTCTTACATTAGTTGCTACTATTTTAATGCCGTTGTTGGTGAAATAAAGGGATAAAAAATGACAAGACTTGAACAACTGATAGAGGAACTTTGCCCGAATGGAGTTAAGTATTATACATTGAATTCTATTTGCAATGTTTATGATGGCACACACCAAACACCACAATATACTGAGTCGGGAATAAAGTTCGCAAGTGTAGAAAATATCGCAGATCCATATGCAACTGAAAAATACATATCCGTTTCTGATTATGAAAAGTATAAAATCAAGCCACAACGGAATGATTTGCTTATGACACGAATTGGATCAATAGGGGTGTGTACGGTTCTTGAAAGTGATGAACCGTTAGCGTATTATGTTTCATTAGCATTATTGCGCCCTAACAATGAGGTGTTGAATAGCAGATATCTAAAATATGCTATTGAAAGTTTGCATTGTCGAAAAGAACTTCGTAAAAGAACGCTTGTTAATGCAGTGCCGATAAAGATAAATATGGGTGATATCGGGAAAATAACGCTTCCCGTACCGCCTCTGCCCGTGCAGAGTGAAATTGTCCGTATTTTGGACAATTTCACAGAGCTTACAGCAGAGATTACAGCAGAGATTACAGCGAGAAAGAAGCGGTATGAATATTACACTGACCAACTTATGAATTTTGGTGAAGGTGTAAAGATGATTCCACTCGGTGAAATTGGCTCTGTAAAGATGTGCAAGCGAATCTTGAAATCTCAAACTAATACAACAGGTGGTATTCCATTCTGTAAGATTGGCACTTTTGGGAAGGCCCCGGATGCTTTCATTTCAGAAGAATTGTTTGAAGAATACAAAGAAAAGTATTCCTATCCACGAAAGGGCGATATTTTGATTTCCTGTTCTGGAACAATCGGACGAACTGTTGTGTTTGATGGTGAACCTACATACTTCCAAGATTCCAATATCGTATGGCTTGAACACGATGGAACTATTGTCACTAACAAATACTTGCAATATTGTTATAAGAAACAACCTTGGCAAATCTCGACAGGTGGCACTATTGCCAGACTATACAACGATAATATACTCAAAGCGAAAATACCCGTTCCCCCTATTGAAGAACAAGAACGTATTGTAAAAATTCTTGAACGCTTTGATGTTCTCTGTAAT
>JAFTLM010000283.1 GCA_017455945.1 Clostridia bacterium
GCTTTTGACGATGTCCCCGGAAGAAATCTTGAAACACGCATACAAATACGTTATGTATGAGGAGATAGTTTGCATATGCGAATATACGGAATTTAATACGGAGCGAGTTAAAGCGTTGCTAAAATCTCTGTCACCTCTTGAGGATATTTTTTCAAAATGGGAGTATTCCGATTATTCATATATGGACGTTATGCAGGACATTATAGAACTTACGGCAGACGATAAAATAGAGAGCAAAAAAGAAAAACTCAAGGGAAAAAGATGCAAAAGAACGGTGAGAATTCAAGGCATATATCTAAAGAAACGATAGAAAAAGCGAGAAAAATAGACTTGCTTTCGTACCTGATGGCAACAAATCCGAGTGAGCTTGTGAAGTGCGGAAGCGGAGAATATTGTACCAAAACGCACGACTCTTTGAAGATATCCAACGGTAAATGGTTTTGGTGGTCGCGTGGTATAGGGGGCACGTCTGCACTTGATTATCTTGTAAAAGTGAGAGGCATTGACTTTATCTCAGCTATTGATATGGTTATGGGAAAGGCGGTAGAAATACCGTCTGTTTTTGTGCCTGCAGGATCTCGGAAGTATTCAAAAATATATTTGCCAAGATATAATTATGAGTGCAAAATTGCAAAGAAATATCTTATGAAACGAGGTATTGACGAAGCGATTATTGATGATTGCATACGCAAAAAACTCATAGCTGAAGACAGTAAAAATGGGTGCGTTCTCTTTATGGGATACGACGAATCTGGGGTAATAAAGCATTGTTCCTCAAGAGCGACAGACGGAACTTTGCAAAGAAAAGATTTGCCCGGAAGTGATAAAAGATACGCTTTCAGCCTTGCTTCCAACAAAGAAAATTGTACCGTAAGAGTGTTTGAAAGCGCTATTGATCTACTGTCTTTTGCTTCAATGATTAAAGCGGTAGGCAAGGATTACCGAGCAGAAAATCTCATCTCGCTTTCGGGCATTTATCTGCCGAAAAGAGAAATGTGTGAAAGCAAAATACCGTTGGCGCTCAAATATTTCTTAGATAACAATGCTCAAATCAAACGAATTTGTCTTTACTTTGACAATGATTTTGCGGGGCGCAGAGGTGCCGAAGCTTTGCAAAATATTCTTGGAGGGATGTATGAAGTAAGGTACATTCCGCCTCCTGTCGGTAAAGATTACAACGATTATTTAATAAAAAGAATGAATGATGAAAGGACGAAAAACAGTGAAAAAATACAAAGTGAAAATCAGAGAAACGCTTGAAATGACCGTGGAAGTTGAAGCGGAAAGCAAAGAAGAAGCGGCTGAAATAGTATCCGATAAGTGGTATGATTCTGAGTATATTCTTGACGCGGAATGCTTTACGGGTGTTGAGTTTATAGCCAGAGAACAAGTTAAAAACAGAGATGAACGTGAGCGTTGAAAGGAGGAATTGCGACGGGGTAAAGCTGTCTATCAGTCGTAGCAAGCACTGGATTTGTAATGACAAATCGCATTTTTTAGGGAGACCCTAAAACCCCGTCGCAAAGAAATATGAGAAGAAGAAAACATCCTGTTCAAATATATTTGGACGATGATGAGTATAACATGCTTTGCGAATGGTCATCTGCGGCTCACAGAACGATGAGTGACTACCTTCGTGAGCTTATACGTCACTCTCAGCCTGTTGCGTTTCCGCCGATAGAATACGATGAGGTCTTACGTGAGCTTCGGAAGATAGGAATAAACATGAATCAACTTGCAAGTAAAGCGCACTCTCTGGGCTTTGTAGATGAGCGAGAGTATAGGGCGGATAGTGATCGACTATGGCGAGTGGTAGCAGAACTTTCTTCGCAGATGTCAAGAGGTGGCGTTAAGTTTGGCAGTAACGAAGATATGGGATGTTAAGAGTCACTTGGGAGCACTTATCGCTTACGTATCGAATACTGAAAAGACTATTGTAAACTTCGACGATGAAACTTTGAAGGCTCTTGTATCGTATGGCATTGATGACCTCAAGACAGAAGAAAGAAAATTGGTTACTCCCATAAACTGTACACTTGATAATGCGCCAAACGAAATGGCAAGGCTCAACTCAATGAGTAAAAGCCAATCGGATACAGTCGCCTATCACGGGTATCAGAGCTTCGCACGAGGGGAAGTGGATGCAGAGACCGCACACGAAATTGGAGTGAAACTTGCCAATGAGTTATGGGGAGATAAAAATTTCCTTGTAGTTGTTGCAACTCATGTTAATACAGAAACTATTCACACACATTTTGCAATAGGAGCAACGGCACATAATTTTGTTCGTTATAACGATTGCGCGACTACGTATATGAAGATGCGTGAGGTGTCCGACAGACTTTGCTTGGAGTATGGGATTTCGGTTGTTAAACATCCGCAGAGAGGCAAGACAAGGCACATCGGAGAGATAAAGGCTGAGCAGGAGGGAAGACAAACGGTGAGAAGCCTTATCCGCAGAGATATGGATGCGGCAATAGAGCATTGCTTCACATACCCGCAGTTTGTAAGCACGTTTCAAGCACTTGGTTATACACTCGAATGGAGAGGTAAATATCTTCGCATACGTCCCGACCAAAGCGAGAAATTTTACCGAATGGATAAGCTCGGTGAAGGATATACCTATGAGGATGTACAGAATAGAGTGCGGGAGAACGCAAGAAACAGGCGTATTATTCCGTATGTGCCGTATAAGCAGAAAGAAAAGCCGAAAGGTCTGTATGCCCTATATCTACACTATTGCTATTTGCTTGGTGAACTGCCAAAGCAGAAGCCGAATAACCGTGAAGCATATGCCGCTATTAAAGAGGATGTGCGTAAAGCGAGAATGTATAACGAGGAAGCAAAGCTTCTTGGCAAGTATAACATAAATACTGCCGAGGAGCTTTCTTCTTTCTCAGCTTCTCTGTCAGAGAAATACAAAACACTTGCTTCAAACAGAGCGAAGCTGCGAAACAAACTCCGCCGTATGCACAACACAGATGAAATGCAACCGATAAAAGATGAAATATCGGCACTGTCGCTTATGATGGTTGACTTGCGAAAGCAGATGAAGCTATGTGAGGACATCGCAGCAAGAAGCGGAGTTATCGATAAGATAGTGAATACAATAGACGTTCCAAGTAAAGATGCCGAGAGAAAAGAAATGAATATAGGAAAACTACAGAAAGAGAGGTAAAAAGATGAACACATCGGGAGAAGCAGCTGACCAGGTTATGAGAATGATGCTGAACGGCACAGAAGTGCTTGTGAAGCTTACGGGAAGCGGTGCTAAAAATGCCGCTGTGCTTTTGTTTTCGGTTTTGCGACAGCAGAAGAAGACAAAAGGTGCGGCAAGGCTTGAAAGTATGCTACGAAGCGGTAAACCGCTAAAAGTGTATACTTTCAGAGATAGCGACCTTGCAAAATTCAAGGAGGTCGCAAAGGAATACGGTGTACTGTATACCGTATTAAAGGAAAAAGACAAAACGGGCGGAGTATTTGACGTAATGGTCCGCGCTGAGGACGAAAACAAGATAGGCAGAATCGTAGAAAGGTTCAATATTGCAAGGGTGAACAGCGCCGACATTCGCGCAGATATAATACGTGAAAAGGAGAGTGCTGGAACTGAACACGACATTCCCGAAAAGAACGACGTTGCAGATAGTGCCGAAGAACAACTTGCAGATGAAATTCTCGGTGCACCCATAAAAAAAGAGGAAAACACGATGCAAAACCCTTTGGCGGCTCGTACGGAAACGGTGAGAGGAAAAGATATTCCGTCCGAGCAATCATCCGTGACTGCAAAAAGCACAAAGGAATCTGACGTTTCGCTTGAAGGAAAAGCGGAGCGAAAGCCATCTGTAAGAAAGCGGCTTGAAGAGATAAGACGCGCAAGAAGTGAGAGAGCAAAAGAGAAAATAAAAGCTCCCGAGCTTACAAAGGGAACAAAAACAAAAGAAAGGTAATAAAAAAGATAATGAGTGAATTTGATAACATTATAAACGAAGCGACAAAACAAAAGTCTATAGACTACGGCGATATTAACGTGGATATCGACGACAAAAACGTATCTGCGGATGAAAAGAAAACGTTTGCCGAGAAGATGAAGGAAAAGAA
>JAFTLM010000284.1 GCA_017455945.1 Clostridia bacterium
AAAGCGCAAACGGCAAACCCGTTCTGGTGGCATATTGGTTCAAGCACGACCTTGAGCGTATAAAAGCAAAGTTCCCGTATGTGCGTGAAATAAAAACGGACGAGGACATAAGAGCTTGGAATCGTGGTGAGGTTGCCGTTGGCGTTATCCATCCCGCCTCTGCAGGACACGGACTTAATCTTCAAACGGGAGGTTCAACGCTTATATGGTTCGGTCTTACTTGGAGCTTGGAACTGTATCAACAGACCAATGCCCGCCTTTACCGCCAAGGTCAGACGAACACAGTGGTTATCCACCATATCGTAACCAAGGGGACGATTGACGAGAAGGTTTTATCTGCCCTTGAAAAGAAAGAAAAAACGCAGAACTCCTTGATTGATGCGGTCAAGGCAGAACTTTGGAGGTGCAAATGATGGATGCGTATGAAGGCTTGGCAAACGCTATTATTTTGCAAGCCGTAAAAGATTATAGAAAAGCAATAAAAACGCTGAAACGTCATCCGCGTTATGAACCCGCCAAAGCGGTCAAGGCAGAGGTTGAGGGGTTCTTCCGTTCGGAATGGTATCGTACCCTTACGGCGGTGGACGGCGAGATGCTTATAAGAAAATTACAGGAGGGAGCGTAAATGACGGCACACGACTACTTAAATCAGGTGTATTTCCTGAACAGAAAAATCAAATATGACCTTGCGTGTCTTGAAACCTTGCGGGAGCTTTCTTGCAGTATTTCTTCCCCTAACTGGGGCGAGCGTGTGAGTGGTACGAAAAATACGGATGCGCCTTTTGTAAGAGCCCTTGAGAAGATATGGGACAAAGAGGCGGAAATCAATGCGGAGCTTGCACGGCTTAACGCCTTAAAGGAAGAAATCCAAGCGGTTATCGAACAAGTCCCCGACGTGGACGAGAGATTCGTTCTGCTTTACCGCTATGTGCAAAATATGACGTGGGAGGACATTGCCTTGGAGCTTAATCTCTCGGTCAGTTCGGTTAGGCGTTTTTGTAGCAGAGGTCTTAAAAAAATTGTTGTTCCTGCGTAAAAATGGCAGTTTTGAACAGGTTTGAACAGAGATGAACACCTTGCATTTATGATATACTATAATTGCAAAAGAATATCCGAAAGCCATTCACGCAAAACGCCGTGGGTGGCTTTTCTTATACCCAAGGAGGAAGGTATGCCAAGAAAACCTAAAAAGCCGTGTGCGTACCCCGGATGTCCCGAGCTTGTAGACGGCTACTACTGTGAGGCTCATAAAAAACTGACCGACAAACTGTACAACCAATACGCACGGGACGATTTCAGCAAGAATTTTTATAATTCTATGGCGTGGCGGTTGGCAAGAAAACGTCAACTCTCCGTGCATCCCTTTTGCGAGGAGTGCTTGAAGAACGGCAAAGCGGTCAAGGCAACGATGGTTGACCACATCATTCCCATCAAGCAAGGCGGAGATAAATTTGAGCCGAGCAACCTACAGAGTTTGTGCTTTAGTTGTCATAGTCGTAAGAGCGTGGAGGAAGGCTCTCGCTTTGGAAGACATCGTGGCGCAAAGGACTGACCACCTCTGTAGCGTGAGCAAGGCTCTTCCCGATGCCCTCTGCCAAGGTAGCGAGAGGTCGAGGTCGGGACGAGTGCGGCACCCATCGAGGGAGGGGGGTCAAAATCCCTGTGGTTTTACCCCTTGTGAGCGGGGCGCCAATCTCACGCGCAAAAATCGAAAATCAAACGGGGTATTAACCCCCGAAATCAAACGGAGGTGAAATCAGTGGCAAAAGACGGCACAAACAGAGGTGGCGCAAGAGTTGGTTCGGGGCGTAAACCGAAGGCTCTTTCAGAAAAAGTAACGGAAGGCAAAGCGGGTGGCGCTAAATACATCCCTGCCGATGACGATTTGGTGGGCGAAGATATGCCACCCGTCAAGGACTTTCTAAAAGCGCAACAGAAAAACGGCAAAGAACTCTGCGCCGAAGAAATATATAAAGAAATCTATCGTTGGCTCAAAGCCCGTGGGTGTGAACGGCTCGTCAGCGGTCAGCTTATTGAGCAATACGCAATGAGCGTTTCCCGTTGGATGCAGTGTGAGGAGGCTATCTCGGAATTCGGCTTTCTTGCAAAGCACCCTACGACGGGCAACGCAATCGCATCCCCGTATGTTTCTATGAGCCAGCAGTATATGAAACAATCCAATCAGATATGGTATCAAATTTACCAAATCGTCAAGGAAAACTGCTCGGTAGATTTCGGTGGGGATAGTCCTCACGATGACATGATGGAAAGATTACTCGCCTCAAGGCGCAGATAAAAAAGGAGTTTTTATGAGATTATTTTCAACAGAACAAATCAGTAAATATCACCCCGATAAATACGCAGACCAAATTTCCGACGCCATCCTTACCGAGTGCTTAAAGCAGGATAAAAACAGCCACTGCGGTATTGAAACAATGGTCAAAGATAACACTGTGGTGCTTGGCGGTGAAATCACTACGGGCGCTACCATCGATTACGAAAAAATCGTACATAGCGTGGCGCAAAAGCTCGGCTATTCCGTTGACAAGGTTATCAACCTGATCGGCAAGCAGAGTCAGCAAATCAACAGTGCAGTGCTTTCCTCGGAGGATTTCGGCGCAGGTGACCAAGGTATGATGTTCGGCTACGCAACAGCGGATACCGAGAGCAGACTTCCTTTCGGATTCGACCTTGCAAATAAAATTATTCACGCCATCGAAAACGACGTGGAAACCAACCCAGACACACCTTTTAAGGGGGATGCAAAAACGCAGGTCACTGTTGACCTTGATGCTCCCGCTGACCTTGATTCGGTGTATAGCATTCTCGTTTCCGCTTGCCATAAGGAAACTGCAACGCTTGAGGACGTAAAACGCTCGGTGGTAGTTATTCTTATGGACATTTTCGGTGACCACGCTCTTCCCGAGCTTATCATCAATCCGTCTGGCGTGTGGACGATAGGCGGTGCTACGGCAGATTGCGGTCTTACGGGCAGAAAAATCGTGTGCGACCAATACGGCGGATACTGTGCTGTGGGCGGCGGTGCATTCAGCGGAAAAGACCCCACCAAGGTTGACCGCAGTGCTTCGTATATGGCAAGACATATTGCTTGCGACCTGCTTGAAAAGCACGGACTTTCGTGGTGCGAGGTGCAACTCGGGTATGCAATCGGAGTGGCAGAACCCGTGTCCGTTTGCGTAAACAACGATAAAAAGCTCGACCTTACCGAGGAAGTAAAAGCAAATTATGCGCTTACCCCCGGCGGAATCATCAAGGCGCTCGGTCTTTACGATAAGGACTACGAAAAAATCGCAGAGGGTTGTCATTACAGGAGGGAGTGCAAGTGGTAATCGAAAAAAAGAATACAAGGGACTTGCTCCCTGAGGAATACAATCCCCGTAAGGATTTGAAACCGGGGGATGCGGAATACGAAAAGCTCAAACGCTCGATTACCGAGTTTGGCTACGTTGAACCCGTCATTTGGAACAAGACCACGGGCAGAGTCGTTGGCGGACACCAAAGGCTCAAGGTGCTTATGGATATGGGTATCACCGAGGTCGAGTGCGTGGTGGTGGAGCTTTCCGAAGAAAAGGAAAAGGCACTCAACATTGCGCTTAATAAAATAAGCGGCGAGTGGGACAAAGACAAACTCGCCTTGCTCATTACCGACCTTCAAGGCACGGATTTCGATGTATCCCTTACAGGCTTTGAGCCTGCGGAAATCGATGACCTCTTTAAGGATAGCGTAAAAGACGGACTTAAAGACGATGATTTTGACGTTGAGGCGGAACTAAAAAAGCCGACCATCACCAAAAGCGGTGATGTGTGGACACTTGGCAGGCACCGCCTTGTTTGCGGGGACAGTACCAAGGCTGAAACCTTCGACCTTCTTATGTGCGGAAAGAAG
>JAFTLM010000285.1 GCA_017455945.1 Clostridia bacterium
ATTTTTGTTGCTAACTTTAATTTTAATACTTTTTTAATAATTTTTGTCGCTCTATAATGTGCGTAATATGAAATATTGTAGGGACGTTCTTTGAACGCCCGCTTCGCTCACAAGGTCGCAAGCGACCTGCCGCGGGCGAACACAGTTCGCCCCTACCATGAAAATATTCTTTTATTCTATGAACATCGCATCTCCAAATCGGTAAACCTCAAAATAAGTCGCTGTGCGTACCCGTTCGAGCCAAAAACAATATCAACCTGTCTCCGTCTATTTGATATACGAGCAACCAATCCGGTTGAATATGACATTCTCGATAACCACCATAATCACCGGTAAGCAAATGGTCACGATATTTTGCATCAAGTGTTTCGCCGTTCGCAAGGGCAGTAATAACCTTTTTTATTTTATCAAGATCATATCCGCGTTTTTGCGCTAATTTTAAATCCTTTTTAAATTGATTGGAAGGGACAATCTCATACTTCACCTAAAATGTCCTCCATCATACTGTCTACATTGTTATATTTCTTGTACTTCTCGGGAGTACGGAACATTTCTTGAGCTTCTTTCATTGCTTCAAGAGTAACTTTGTTAGGCACTTCTCTAGTAATAGAAAACGGAATTCCACCCTCATAAAGCATTTGACGAAGAAAAATGTTTACAGCAGTAGAAAGATCCATTCCAAGGTCGGCAAGCATTATCTGCGCTTTTGCTTTGGTTTCAGCATCAAGGCTGATGTTCGTAGATACTTTAGACATAATATCAACTCCTTTCGATAATAGTATATCATATTATATCAGATTTGTCAACACATTATGTTGCATTTCTCGCACAAACCAATCATATATGCGCGTTTTATGTTGAATTTTCGACAAACAAACATCGCATTCCCGTAATGTACGGGATGCAAGATGATCGTAGGGGAGTTCTTTGAACGCCCGCTTCGCTCACAAGGTCGCAAGCGACCTGCCGCGGGCGAACACAGTTCGCCCCTACCATGAAAATATTCTTTTATTCTATGAACATCGCATCTCCAAAGCTGAAGAAGCGATATTTTTCCTCCACCGCCGTTTTATAGGCTTCCAGGACTTTTTCTCTGTTATAGAAAGCCGAAACCAGCATAAGGAGTGTACTTTCGGGTAGGTGGAAGTTGGTTATAAGTGCGTCCACCGCTTTGAATTTATACCCCGGATAAATAAAGATACCCGTTTCACCGCTCATGGGGCGTATTTCACCAGCTTCGCTTGCCACGCTTTCAATGGTTCGGCACGAGGTGGTACCGACGCAGATAAGTCTGCCGCCGGCTTTTTTACGCTCGTTGATTATCTTTGCACTCTCCTCGGAGACCGAGAAATACTCGGTATGCATCACGTGGTCGCTGATGCTGTCGGCTTTTACGGGGCGGAATGTGCCAAGCCCCACGTGGAGCATTACGGGAACTATTCTGACGCCCTTTTCCTCTATTTTCGCCATCAGCTCTTTGGTAAAGTGAAGCCCCGCTGTAGGGGCCGCCGCCGAGCCGTTTTTATCGGCATAGACTGTCTGGTATCTGTCCTTATCCTCAAGGCGTTCGGTAATATACGGAGGCAGGGGCATAAGCCCGATTTCGTGGAGAATATTGTATATGTTTTCGTATTTTTCGACGTCATATTCAAATTTTATAAGACGGTTGCCCTCTTCGATAATGTCGGTTATCTCGCCCTTGAGTATACCGTCTCCGAAAACGAGGCGGCTGCCTATCTTGGCTCTTTTGCCCGGTTTCACGAGTGTTTCCCACACGTCAAGCGAGTGAGAACGCAAAAGCAGAAGCTCTATCTTGGCGTCCTCTCTGCCTTCAACGTGTCCGTAAAGGCGTGCGGGAATAACCTTGGAGTTATTAACCACAAGGGTATCGCCCTCTTTGAGCATATCGAGTATATCGTAAAAGTGCTTATGCTCAAGCTCTCCGCTCTTGCGGTCTATGCACAAAAGCCGAGAATGGTCGCGGGGCTCTATGGGGGTTTGGGCTATAAGCTCTTGGGGTAGGTCATAAAAGAAGTCCGAGGTCATAAGGTCTGTCTCGGGCTTTTGATTTACAATAGGCATAAAATCTTTCCTTTCAGATTTCTCTTCTTACATATTTTGCATACAATATTACTGTCAAAGCTAATTATACAACATTGCAGAAAAATTTTCAACGGTTTTAAAAAATTCATTTGACTTTTGAGGTGATTTTTATGAGCAAAAACAAAAAGGAGCTTTTTCGCGGTGCTGCCACCGCCATAATAACGCCTTTTTCGGGCGAAAATATAGATTACAAGGCTCTTGGAAGCCTTATGGATTTCCAGATAGACGGAGGAATAGACACGATAGTCGTCGCAGGAACCACGGGTGAGGCTCCCACCCTTTCTTACGGCGAGCTTGAGGAACTTTTCAGGTTTTCGGTGGCGCACACAAAAGGACGTGCAAAAATAATAGCAGGCTGTGGGTGCAACTGCACCGAGCGTTCTGTGGAGATAGCAAAAACCGCAAGAGAATGCGGTTGCCACGGGCTTCTGGCGGTGGCTCCGTATTACAACCGCCCTACGGCAGTCGGGCTGACAGAACACTACACAAAGATAGCCGACACCTCCGAGCTGCCTTTGATTCTTTACAACGTACCCTCCCGAACGGGGGTAAATATCGGGCTTGAGGTATACAGAGCACTTGCCTCGCACCCCAACATAGTCGGAATCAAAGAGGCGTCAGGCAGTATTGCCGTTGCGGAAGACATTCTTTCGGAATTCGGTGATGACTTTGACCTTTATTCGGGAAACGACGATATGACATTGCCGATTATGGCGTTAGGCGGAAAAGGGTGCATTTCGGTGGTTTCAAATCTTTTGCCTTCCGAAACACAAGCTCTGTGCCGTATGTGTCTCGAGCAGAACTTTACAAGGGCGGCAGAACTTCAGCTTGACCTTATTCCGATAATAAGAGCACTCTTCAGTGAGACGAATCCAATCCCCATAAAATACGCACTTTCGCGTCTCGGCTTCTGTGACCTGAGCTACCGTCTGCCCCTATGCCCGCCGACACCGCAAACAGCGGGGCTGTTGGATATGATACTGGAGGTTTTATAAAAGCACTCAATCCACCTGAATATATGTTTCAAAAACAGAGTTTCCGCCCGTAATTTTTATCCTGTAACGTCCGGTTTTCACGCTTGGTCCAATCTTCCAGCTCCAGGACACAAAGCCATAGCTGTCCGAAACTTTAGTTTCAAGTCCTTTTGCCGTACTTTCGGAGGTTGAATATACCACCGATATGTCATACTCTGTATTCGGCTTTCCCTTAACGTCGATAGTTGCAGTACGGTTAGGCGAAATCGGAGATGTCAGCGAAATAAGGCGGATGTCACCGTCCTGCAGATTTTCGGAGGTTTCTTCGGGATCCTCGGTCTCTTTTGGACTATCGGTAGTCACAGTGGCATCAGACTCGCTTTCGGGATTTGGCGTTTTTTCGGTTTCGCCGTCTGTCACAGATACCTCTTCGGTAGGAGTTTCCTCCGTTTCGCTTATTGGCAACGTATCTGTCAATTCCGAGGTTTCGTCGGGCTCTTTGGGTGAGGTTTCAATTTCCGCGATACCGCTTTGCGGATAGTTGATTGTCACACACGAAGTCATTGTGGCAGTTATCAAGAAAACGGCTGTTAAAAATTTTACTGTCTTCATCTCGTTCTCCATTCATTTAATGTGTCAAATATATTCTACCATAAAACGGTTGATTTGTAAACAGAGAAATTATCAAAAAGAACCGCCCAAAAGCGGTTCTTTTCGTATGGGACTGTCAATTAGTTCTGGCGAAACTCTGAGCTATCGTTAACAACCATTGAGCTTGCAAGGAAGAGTACATCCTTACCTTCGAAGCCCCCAACCACACTATTTATCGCAATTGCCATAGTGACACGGATGTCAACTACGTAAATGGTGCTGTACCCTTCCGCCATAAGCGGAGCAAAGCTTGAACCAAAGGAGTCGCGGAATATAACGAGTGTTTTTCCGTTATCCTGGTTGGGGTTATCTATTCTCATAACTCCGTTTTTTGCTCCCGAAAGGAAGAAATCGTACGGGTCTTTACCTGCATCGAGATTTGCGTTAGCCAATTTTTCGTTATACATTTCGGTATATCGGTTATTGGTATAGTCGTACACCTTACAGCCGTCAATAACATCGTTTGTAAGATATTTTATCACTTCGCTCTCAACGCCGAGATTAAGCTTGCCCGCATACACGCCGTAGAAAGGAAGATCCAGCTCGTTCGTCTTATATTCCCAGCTATATTCGTCATACACACCAAGAGCCTCTGCAAGCTTTTTAGCCACGCCTACTATTTTATCCTGGCTCCAGTGAGTATCTGTCTTATAGAAAGAATCTTTTGAAAGCTCTCCCGAAATATCGACGTACTCAAAGTTCGGGCACTGTTCTTTAACAAACTCAAACATCTCGTTATAATCATATGCAAGATACCCGTTCTGCTTTGCCATATAATAATTCTTATCGGGAATTACCGAAACGAGAACCTTATTTGCTTTGCCGTCAAGGTAGTTGTTATAAATTTTGTTCCAGATGGCGGTGGCATTGCTGACCGAATCCTTATTGAGATTGGGCTGCATTTCGCTTATATATCCATCGACCTGATACATATTGTTATTGTCTTTTTTATTGAAAACATTAAGGTCGAAGAAGGCTTTTATCGAACGCATCGTATCGCGAAGCGGAAATTGGTCAAGAGAATAGTCCTCGAAGTTACCGATATATTCTCTCACCGTATCATTGTAAACCGTAATTGCTGTCGGTTTGTCTTTATTGATGTCCTTAAGCTCTTTAAACTCTTTATTTCCCTTTGCGTCGGTCACGTACGCGCCGACCGAAAATTCGGGAAACTGTTCAAGCGTTCTGCGTTCGGAGAAAGACATTTCGCTTGCAGGTTTAAACCAGCACACAAGGGCAATTCCGAAAATAAAGACAAGGAAAACCACGGAGGTCACAATATTTTTTACGTTATTTTTCATATTTTACCTCCCATTAAAAATCAAAGTAAAGGAAGAAGTTTGCCGAGCCGTCAACCAGGTAAGCGGTAACGATTACAAGAAATACCACCATAACCACGGGCTGAAGCACTGCCGCAACTGTTCCGAGTTTCTTACTGTCACGCATCTTTATCGCAAGATTTTTAACAACGGGTGTTGCACCGATTGCCGCGATAAGAAGCATAGGAGCGTAGCTTCTGAGATAGTAGAGCGACGTTTCGTTGACAAACGGAATATTGAGAGCACCGAACATACCGCCAAGGTCTGAAAGCGAGCCCGATATGCCGTTACCGTTAAATATAACGAAGCTTATTATCATTACGAAGAACACGTATATATGTGACACGAATGACGGCATTTTTTCAAGAAACTTTGCCAAAAACAGCTTTTCCATAAGAAGGAACAGTGCAAAATACAAGCCCCAGATAATAAACGTCCAGTCGGCTCCGTGCCAAAAGCCTGTAAGGAACCAAACCACAAGCACGTTTCTGAACCACTTTATTTTGGAAACCTTGTTTCCGCCAAGGGGGATATACACGTAATCTCTGAACCAGGAGCCCAGCGACATATGCCATCTGCGCCAGAACTCGGAAACGCTCTTTGAGATAAAGGGATAGTTGAAGTTTTCAAGGAATCTGAAGCCAAACATT
The DNA here is from genome assembly GCA_017455945.1 of Clostridia bacterium. GTDB lineage: Bacteria > Bacillota > Clostridia > Oscillospirales > CAG-272 > RGIG8775. Next base: position 5,698 of record JAFTLM010000285.1, read on the forward strand.
CTTCCAAGACCTATCGCCATATCGCTGTATCCCGAAAAGTCATAGTATATCTGCAGGCAGTAAGCTATTGCGTAAAGCCAGTAGAGAACAACCGATTGATCGCCAACACTCCTGAATATCTGTCCCGCGTTACAGAAGGTACCGAGAGAGTCGGCTATAATCACCTTTTTTGCAAGTCCCACAGCAAAGCGGAACACGCCCGAAGAAAACTGCTCAAAGCTGTGTTTTCTGCCGTTAAGGTCTTCTTCAACGGTAGTATATCTTACAATCGGACCCGCAATAAGCTGCGGAAAAAGCGACACGTAAGTAGCAAGATGAATGAAATTCTTCTGCACCTGTGCATTACCGCGATACACGTCTATGGTATAGCTGATTGTCTGGAACGTATAGAAGCTGATACCTATGGGAAGTGCAAGTCCGAGAAGTCCTATATTTGCACCGAAGATGGAATTTACATTTCCAATAAAGAAATCGGTATATTTAAAGAACAACAGTCCCGAAAGTCCTATAACCACCGAAGTAATCAAAAAGACCTTCGACAGCTTCGTGCCCTTGTATTTATGGATAAGCAATCCGTGGATATACGCCGAGATCGATGACACAACCATCAGAACAACGTACACCGGTTCTCCGTAGAAATAGAAGAACAAGCTTGCCGCCAAAAGCACCAGATTTTTGAATTTAAACGGCACTATAAAGTACAGCAATATAACGACAGGCAAAAAATAATACAAAAAAGGAATACTCGAAAAAAGCATTACAAACCTCCTGTTAATTATTAAAAAACGGTACAGACACCAATCTTTTTGATGCCCGCACCGTTTGACACAATGGCGGTGAATTACTCCGCCTTGACAAGATTGGCTTTATATCCTTCCGGGAAAAGCTCAAGACCGAGGTTCCACTCTCCCGAACGGTTTATAAGCGTCATGACGCACGCCTCATCAAACTCGCCTCCGGGAAGTTCCCAAAGCAGAGTCACATCTCCTTCAAGAATCGCATTTGAAGTTATCGGTTCGTACTTTCCGTCAGCCGTCTTTTTATAAAGGCTTCCGTATTCCGCGTTTACACGGGTTTTCCCCTCAAAGTTAAAGGAAAGCTCGGCACAGGCTTCGCCATTCTCAGTTTGTTGATATTCATAGTAATCATCTGCCATTTTAACCATAGCGTAGGGACCCGAAGGCATTATTTCGGTTCCGTCGGCATATGCAACCGTAAAAGCTCCGTAACCCAGCTGTTCACTCGGCTCCACCGCGTTGTTAAAAGGTATCACGGTAAGACACAGCACCAATGCCAGGCAGGCAAGTGCTCCGGACATAACAGGCTTCATTCTGAGCCAAAAGGGCTTTTGAATTTTTGCAGTCTCCAATGCCAGCACTTCACACATAATGCGGTTTTTAAGCTCCGGTTCAGGCTTTATCTTCTTATACTCGTCAACAATTCTCTTATCCGTCACAACACTTCTCCTTTCTTTGGGCAAACATCTGCCCAAGCGTTAATTCCGAAGCTCCGAAACAGGTTCCCACCTATGAGAACAAGTCAAGCTTTTCCTTGAGAATTTCCCTGCCGCGCGACAGTCGCATCTTCACCGCAGATTGCCCAAGCCCAAGACTTTTGGCAATATCGGCGACGCTGATTTGCTCAAGGTAATGCAACACAAAGACGGTCCTGTACTTCTCTGGCAGTGCGAAGATTGAATTAAGAACTTCGCCGCTGTCCTTCTCCACTCCAAAATCCTCAAGCTCGCCTATTTCATCAAGTCCCACGGCAGATCTGACCGTGCGTTTTCTCATAACGTCCTTACAGTGATTTGACGTGACTCTTATAAACCACGCCTTTTCGTGTTCGGAATCGTTAAAGGATTTTGGGGCTGTAAAGTACTTCAAAAACACGTCCTGCACCGCATCTTCCGCGTCCTCTCTGCTTCTGAGCATCGAAAAACAAAGACGGAACAGCATTTCCCCGTACCTATTATATAGAGTTTCAAAATCTGTCGGCTCTTGTTTATTTGAGCCGAGAAATGAAAGATTGAGCATCTGTCCGTTCCTTTCAGAAGCATTTTGGGGTGCTTCGGAGCGGAATCTCTCGCTCGTCTTACACCCATAACACGAATTAAACCCTCTACAGGTCACAAAAAACAAAATTTTTTATTTTTTTACAGGCTGTATATCAAATCGGCAATAACGCCCTTATTATTTGAGCACAAACATTTATCGCAAACAGCCTTAACTCCGTCTATAGCGTTGGAGGGACATACTGCCACGTCGGCTTTTTTCAACATTGCTATGTCGTTCTCGTTATCTCCGCAGGCGTAAAGAGTAATCTTTCTCCCCTGCTTTGCGTAATGCTCTCTGAAGCTATCAAACAGTATCGACTTATTCACGCCTGACATTTGCAGTTCAAGCGCTGTCTCAGCGGAGCGGTTATACTCAAAAATATCGGGGAATCTATCTCGCAGGCTCTTTTCAAGCAGATCAAGGTTCTGCGGAGTATCAAGAAACACCATTTTATACCAAGTGCTCAAATTCCATTTTTCGAGAGGAAGCTCGGTAACCTGCATAATTCCGCGATCAAACAGTTCCTTTTTCATATAAACGTCGCCCTCGAGGATAACATAACCACTCTTATAACTTCCGCGCATCCGAGTGGTCTCATGATGATTATGTACAAAGTTTACCGCCTTGTATACAGCCTCTCCGTCCATAAAGGTCTCACAAAAACGTTTTTGGGCTTGAAAGTCATAAAAATAAGTGCCGTTGCACATTACCGCAGGAGCATTAACAAGCTTGTCCACGCCCACAACTGTGTTTTCAAGGCTAAAGTGCATACGTCCTGTGGCAAGCGAAAAAAGTCCGCCTTCCTTTTTAAAATATTCTATTGCTTCAATATTTCTCTCCACCATCCTTGAACCGTCTGCGAGAAAGGTCTTATCAAGGTCTGTGAGAATTGCTATATTATCAAATTTTCCCATTGTTATTCAACCGTTTTTTCGAGTTTTGCTATTATTTTTTTCATTTCCTCGGGTAGCTCACACTCAAAGTGCATAAGCTGACGGGTTTTGGGATGTGTCAATTTCAGCTCTTTTGCGTGAAGGCACTGCCCCGAAATAAGATTTTTATTAGACGCCTCAAACGCCGTTTTTCCTCCGCCGTAGACGCTGTCGCCCAAAAGAGGGTGCCCTTTGTACGCCATATGAACTCTTATCTGGTGAGTTCTTCCGGTCTCATGTTCGCATCTGACAAGCGAAAAGCCTTTGTACTCGGCAAGCACGCTATAGTGCGTAATCGCTTCTCTCGCGGTGCCCTGTCCCGCCTTGAGAACCGCCATTTTTTTGCGGTCTGCGGGGTTGCGTCCGATAGGAGCATTCACCACTCCCGACGGCTCCGAAAAACGCCCTATTACAACGGCATAATATATTCTGCTCACATCGTGAGTTTTAAGCTGCTCGGAAAGGAAGCTATGCGCTTCATCATTTTTTGCGACAACCAGCAATCCGCTGGTATCCTTATCAATTCGGTGGACTATTCCCGGTCTCATCACGCCGCCTATTCCCGAC
>JAFTLM010000286.1 GCA_017455945.1 Clostridia bacterium
CATTACGGTGGCGAGACTCGGTCATGACGGCTCTATATACCCTACTCTCTCAAGCACAGCAAAGATTCCGGGGGTAAAGATAGCTCCCGATAAGTGGTTTAATTTTAGACTTGAAATGATTCCCGCTAACGCTACGTCATATACCTATTACATTTACGTTGACGACGTTCTTGTATATACCAATGGCTACAGTAAAGCACCTGCTCAATCCCCCCAGAACTACAGAATTCTTGCAGGTGACAAGGACGTGGGATATTCCGCTATGCTCGATAATATCGAGTTCCGCACACTTCCTTTGGTTCCTAACCCCGACAGAGTTGACACCACGATAGATTTTGAAAATCTTGACAGCACCGTATTTACCGACAAATATTATATTAATGCCGAAAGACTGACAGCATTAAATACCGATAAAACGGCGGTCAGCACGTCGTGGGTAGGTTCGAGTACTATGAATTCTTCAATAGTCACCTCATCGAATGCTAATTACAACAGAGTTTGGCAGAATGCGTCTGCCAGGGCATACTTCGTTGTCGATGACCTTGAAAATCGCCTTATAAACCGAGATTTCACGGTGTCGGCAGACTTTATGTTTTCTACTTTCCCCGAAGATAAGACGTCACTTATACAGTGGCTTCGCGGAAGCTCGCTCAGCTCGATAACAACAAACGAATTTTTGTATATAGACAGAAACGGAGAGTTGTGTCAGAACGGAGTTGAGATTGGTAAGAGTGTAGGACTTAACGAATGGTTTAACGTGACCTTGAAGGTTAGCTACGCAAAGCATAATCTTTATAACGTGGTTACATACGTAAACGGTGAGCTTGTGTCGGTAACCGATATGCAGATTGCTTGCAAGGCAAACGACACGGACGGTTCGTTTATAAGATTTATGAGCACGGCTAATGCTGCATTTAAAGCTTGTATGGATAATATCCAGATATATGAGTCCGACAATGCCAAGATTTATGAAGAAAAAGACGTTATATGGGATTTGGATTTTGACGGACTTACCGACGGTGAGACGACCGATACAGCATATTTAAATGATTGCTCCTTGGGTTATGAAAATATAAGAAACCTTATGGGGTCAACTGCGGTAGCATCGGACGGAGGCCTAAAGATAACGCCGGCTTTGAACAGGTGGATAGATTTAAAGCTGGGCGGCGGAAATTATGACCCTGTGAAAGAAGGTCCCGTTTCTATCTCGTTTAAATTCAATCTTGCGTCCAAGGACACGGCTGCTACCGCAAAGCACAGATTGATTGGTTTAAGGCGTGTCTGGGGATATTCCGACAATACCGAGGGAGCAACCGCAGACGTCCTTGTGGTAAAGAATAACGCTCTTATTTTCTTTGGCGTAGAGGTTATCTCCGAGCTTGAGGTTAACAAAGACTACAATTTTGAGGTTGTGATTGACGGAAAGAAGAATACGGCAAGCCTTTACGTTGACGAAAAAAAGATTATTGATACTATGCAGGTTTCCAACCAGATGTCGGCAATTTTAGGTGAGGGTAAATCATACGTAACCGACGATGCCGGTATCAGACACTTTCTTCCTTATTCGGGCTTCGTTTCTCAACAGAAATATGACTCTGAAGGCGTGGCAATCGCTGACACCTACGAAAAACGCTTCGTACAAAATGCGGGCTATGGCGTTGACATTCTCCGTTTGTTCCAGGTAGGAGATGCTACACCGTCGGGAATTGTATATTACGTAGACGACATCAAGATTGAGCGTGTTGAAACAGGCAACGTCTTTATGGAGGCTGATTTCACGGGTGCGACCCTTTATGCCCCCACAAATACGAACGCTGCCACCACTGCTTACAGCTATTTGCAGCTTACCAATGCTTCATCCGGAAAAGAAGAGAACGGTAACGAGTACCTTCATTTCACAACCGGCACAAGTCTTATCCGTTTGACAGACAGGCAGCATGAGTCTATGTATAAGGGCATGGAGCTTAGCTTTGATATGCGTTACAAAAAGCTTGATTCTCCAGCCAATACAACCGCAACTAACATTGTTGCACTCGTTGGTTCAACCGACGTACAATACGCCGATCCGTTCAATAAATGTGGTAGTTACTTTGCTCTTCTTGGTGCTGATGCTGCGGGAAATCTTTATGATGCCACTTATAAAGATGTATATTTTGAAAACGCTGACCAAGAGGATTGGATTAATATCAGAATTGTATTTTTGAGTGACGGAAAAAAGTGGACCGGATTTGAATACTATATAAACGGTGATTATATAGCTACCTTCAATAAAGGTATTTCGACTTGGAAAGACTATTATATCAGAATTTTCCCGAATAATCGCTGTGAGTTTGATATAGATAACCTTTCCTATAAATATTTAGAAGAACCTACCTATGACTTCACGCTTGATTTCGACGGCGATTACGAGACAATGCTTGAAACTATGGGTAGCGATTACAGATATCCCGCAATCGATTCCACCAGAACCGACGCAAACGGCGGAACGGTTACCTCGGCTCAGGTGCTTGGCACAGACGATAAGTACCTCAGAATAGACCGCACACTTCTTGCGACAGATCAGACTGGTTGTATCAAAATTGACAACCACAAGTACATAGGTGAGAATGAATACATAGTTGAAACAGATTTCCGTTTCAGTTGTGATGCAGGCTTTGGAATCACTCCCGTTACCATTGTGGCTAAAGGCAATGAAAAGCGGTTTACTCCTATTCAGGTCAAGGGTGCCGATAATACTCTCTCGATGTCTATGAGGGGTGCATCGTACGCTCTTTACAACTCCGCAGGAAATCTTCTCACGGTTAAAACTACAAATGACACAGGCTTTACAAAGCTGGCTGTGCTCATCAACGAGAATAATTCTACCTATACGGTATACGTAGATGGGCGTGTTGCTTACTATTTCTACGGTGAAGAATATCTGCCTTGTGTAAATATTCCCATTACCTATAAGGAAACAGGTGTTTCCACAGTCGCAGAGGCGGGACTCAGACTTATGGAGATTGACGGTATCAAGCACAATTACAGCATTATAGATATCGACAAGGTTGCCGTGATTCCTGCTCCTTCGGGACTTGCCACAAGCTTCAGGGCAACTCAGACAAAAATAGATAATTCGAACGATATGTTTGATATCAGATTTATCGCAGGTATAGACGCACTTTACGGAAGCAATATAGGCTTTGACGTTACTACTGTATATACCGACGGAACGGAAAAGACAAGCAAAAAGAGTATGAGCGACCGTTTCGTATATTCGTCTATTGTTGACGAAGGCGATGAAGTTATGGCGAACAACCTTGGAAGTAACTATCTGTTCGTTATGTCTGTAACTGAACTTCCCACAAAGGTGGGCGAGGTTTACTTTGAGGTAACACCTTTCGTTGTTCACGGAGGAATTAAGGTCAGCGGAGCCGTTGAATATATTACGGCAAACTTTGCGGACGGAAAAGTAACCGTAAAGTAAAATAAGGAGGGCAAAAATGAAAACAAAGAAAATACTTGTTGCTTTGTTGGCTGTTGTTATGTGCTTCTCATCTTTGTCGTTCGGAATATCTACGGTGGCAACAGAGCAAAGCGGCGAACAAGCTTTAGACGATATGTATTCAAAAGGGCTTATCTATACGGAATTTGTTAATGACAAAATAAGCGAAATTACACTTGCGTCAGACGATTGGAATAGCTTTTACAGCTATTCCAACACATCGTCAAACTGGGCGGATTGGGAAAATACCGAAGATTTTACTCTGCCTTGTGATATTACAACCTATTACAGAACAACAACGGCGGCCGCTCCAGCAGGTGCAGTGCTCTACGTGGTAGGGCACTGTGAGCCGAGAGTGGGAACCGATTCGGACATAAACATCATAAACGATTTGCTTGATGACGGTTATATTGTAGCCGTTGTTGACTTCCTTGATAATCCCGATGCGGTTTCTCCCTATCTTGACTGTGCGATGTCGATTCTCCGTTACGAGGTGGGCGTAAGAAAGCAGTTTGTGGGTGATTATTACGTCAGTGATCTTGTTTACGACACCTTCATTCTTCCCGCAGGCTACCGTATGGTTCGCA
>JAFTLM010000287.1 GCA_017455945.1 Clostridia bacterium
AACAATAACTTCAAGCCCGCTGACCTTTCTCTTAAGGCTACATGTACAGAGGATGGTTTCCACTATGTTTACTGTAACGACTGTGAGCAGATCCTCAAGATCACAGACAAGGCTCTCAAGCACACATTTGAGAACTGGTATGATGAGGATACATCCACAGAGGATGCAAGCTACATCGTAGAGAGAGTAGCAGCAACCTGTGAGAACGCAGGCTACGTAGTAGTTAAGTGTGACCACTACGACGGCGAAACATGTAAAGAGACAAAGACTATCATTGAAGCTGAGGCTCTCAACAAGGATCACAAGCACAACTGGTGGTCTGACCTTACAACCAGATATAAGGGCGAGATTGCTGACGGCTATAAGTGGAACAGAATCGAAGCAACCTGTACAACAGCTGGTTACACCATCGTAACTTGTACAAACAAGGGCTGTACAGAGACAAAGAAGATCGACGCAGTTGATGCTATCGGTCACAACTACGAGTACAGATGCGCAGTTTGCGGCGACGTTGAGTGTCTCAACTGTACACACGACAGAAAGCTCGTTTGTGTTAGCACAGACGACAGACTTGGATGTGGAGCTGAAAAGGCTGTAACAAAGCAGGACGCTCACAATATGTCCAAGGATAAGGACGTTAAGACAGTTCCCGCAACATGTAGCCAGTACGCTTACGATACATACTATTGTAAGAACGAAGGCTGTGAATACATAGGCGATACACTTTACCAGTATGCTATCAAGGATGCAAACGGTAACGTAGTATTCGATACAGAGGCAGGATACGACGAGGATAATCACTCTGACCTTAAGAAGATGGTTATCACACCCGCAACCTGTATTACAGAAGGTAAGGCTAAGTTCTCTTGTACAAACTGTAACGTTGGTACATGGGAAGAGGCTATTCCCGTTCTCGTTTATGACGCAAACGGACTTAAGCATGCAGATTACAGAACCGAAGTAGCAGAGAAGGCAGCAAACTGTCAGGAAAAGGGCTACACTGCAGGTATCTACTGTGAGCTTTGTGCAGATCTCGAACTTGGATACTCTGAAATCTTGGGTGACTATGGTTACATCAAGGGTATCACCGCGACAGCAAAGAACCCCGCTAACCACAAGGTTGACGAGACAAAGGTATTGTTCCACAGACCCGGAACATGTAACATTAAGGAACTCACTGTTTACCAGTGTGAGCCTTGTTCTACAAACGAGAAGAACGTAGAGTTCGAGGTTGTTGGTGATTACGATGAGTACAACCACAACAAGTACGTATACGTAAACAATGTTCTTGATGCTTCTCAGAGCTCTACTACCATTACAGAGGCTCCCGCTTACGTTGGTGAAGAGACACACTGGGGTGCTTGCATTAAGTACAACAAGACATTCGTAACATGTTTGGATGACGGTTACCATGCAAACCTCACATGTACAGCATGTAAGGAAGTACTTGCAACCAGCGAAGTTGGTTTCGTTAAGTATACTGATGCAACAGTAACAGAGGATGATTCTCTCGTTTACGTTGATGCAGCAGTTAGAGACACAACAGGTAGAATTAAAGACGTAACTACAATTACATGTCCTGTATGTAAGGCATACGCAGATGTTAACGTTGACGGCGACGGCAACGGAACAAAGGGACGCGAGGAATCTCCTCACATCACTTACACATATTTGGAAAATGATGACGGAAGCTACGTTGTAGATCCTACAACTAAGATGCCCATCATCGAGTACTATGAAGTACAGCTTCTCCTTCCCGCAACAGGCCACGATTTCGAGGATGTTGCCGCTAAGGATGAGACATGTGATGAGCCCGGTCACACAGCTGGTAAGAACTGTGTAAACCAGTGGCCTAAGGACATCGCTGCAACCAAGGATAAGGATACAACAAATGACGACGCTTGTGGATACAAGGAAGGTCAAGCATTTATCCCTGCTCACGGCGACGGATACGTAATTACTTATGAGGCAAAGGCACCTACATGTATCTCTTACGGTATTGGTGAACTTGCAACAGCATTCACATATAAGAATGCAAGACATGAAAAGTTCGTAGTAATCGGTGCACTCACTGATGATTACGGCGCAGAGGTTTATGCAGGTCAGGCACTCGTTTATGCTGACGGTGTATACACAGTAGTTGAAGCTAAGGCTCTTACAAAGTATACAGCAGATCAGATTGTTATTGACGGTACTGGCATTGACACAACAATGGGCGACGAGCCTGCAATCAATGCTTCTTACAACTTTACTCTTATTGATGTAAACAACGAAGCTGCAGTAGCAGGTAAGTACTGCTCCAAGTGTGAAGAGAAGAAGGATATTGCTGACAGAGCATACTACATCGCTCCTCTTGCACATGATTACGTAATGAACACAATTGCTAATAGCTGTACTGACTTCGGCTGGACAGAATTCAAGTGCACAAAGTGTACAGCAAACGGTCCTCACTGGACTGACCGTGACGGTGACAACGTAGTTGACGTTGAGATCGTTCGCGACGGAGCAGGTGCTATTGACTATAGCGTTCTTGAGCTCTCTTGGTTCATCACAGAGTTCGAGTATGCAGACGGACACAACTATCCTAAGTACGACAAGGTTGATGACGTTCCCGACACTGGTTGGCTCGTATTGGATCAGATCGTATCTGACGCAGAGCTTTCTCTGTTGAAGGCTGCAGGTTACGAGAAGGTATTGGGCGCACTTAATGCTTGTACAACAGACAGAATCAAGTACGTTCAGTGTACAAATCCCGGATGCTCCGAAAGAAAGTCTATGGGCGACGTAATTCCTGCAACAGGACACTACAAGACCGAGACAGACGGAACAAAGACATACATTTCTTGGAACTGCAACGAGATCGACAAGTGGGTAGGTTACACTTGTGACGGTTGCAACCAGACAATCTATAAGGATTCCGTTCCCGCACACGACCTTGTTCACGTATATCTCTCTGAGACATGTACAAGAGAAGGTCTCCAGAACTGCTGGGCATGTGTAAACTGCGATAAGCACTTCTATGTAATCGAAGAACCAGGCGCTGTTGAGATCGTTGAGATCGACTTCACTCCTACAGAGAAGGAAGCAGCAGCTAACGGTTACAATTACGCTCTTATGTGCGCTATCGTAGATGAGATCGTAGTTCCCAAGCATACTCCTGTAATCACAGGCGTTGACGAGTACGTTCCCGCAACAGAGACCAAGGATGGTTACTGGGTATACACCTGCCGCAAGTGTGGCGAAACAGTTAAGAAGGTTCTCAGAGCTGAGGCTAAGTTGGTTCTCGACATCACTGTTGAGGATGTAAACGGTGCTAAGGTAACAGCTAACGGCAACGAGATCGTCTTCAAGGGTGCTTACACAGCTAAGGAATACAAGTTCCGCGCTCTCAACCTCGACTTCTGGTTCGACAACTATTCTCTCACCTTCAACAAGGCTGAGATCAAGGCTGAATACGATACAACTCTCAACGTAATCACAGACGTAGCTGTTGATGACGGAGAGATCAATGTTCTCACATACGTTCCTAACGGACTTAAGCAGAACGCAACTCTTACTGGTGAAGATACAGCATTCATCTACTTCTACTTCACAGTTAATAAGGCTGATGAAACAATCGATGTTAATGAATTCGGCATTTACGATGCAGAGGCTAAGTTCTATGATGCAAAGACTGATGCTAACGTAGATCAGAGCCAGGATGTATCTTGGAACTACGACTACGAGCTTGATGTTTATGCAACAGGTGACGTAGATGGCCGCGACGATATCGATTATAGCGACCTTCTCGACTTGATGGATATCGTTTACACAACAGGCGCTAAGTACAACGCAATGGCTGATATCAACAAGGACGGCGTGATCGACGTTGAGGACTTCGCAGCTCTCAAGACCTTCGTTGGTACAAAGCAGACAGCACTTGACTATGCTGAGATGATGGGTGTTGAGCTTCCTGATTACGAGACACTCGCACTTCAGGTTCTCAACATTGAAAAGCTCGACGTTAACGGCGACGACAAGATCAACAAGGCTGACCTTGAAGCTCTTTGCAATGTAAACTATCCTGCAGCTTCTATCTTGGATACACTTGTAAACGATCTTGATTCTTATGGTAGCTGGTATGTATTCTTCATGGCAAACATAGCAAATGCTACTGAAGCTGAGCTTGTTGATGATTTGACAGACCTTATCGTTGACATTTACGAAGAGATAATCGCTTAACTTAGTGAGGTAAGAATATGCAATTGAAAAAGATACTTAGTTCGCTTTTCGTTGTTATTCTGATCCTTTCGATGGCTGTATGCACAGCTTCTGCTGAAGAAACAGTAAAAACTATGGATTTCGCAGTGGAGACAACCTCCACTGCGGGCTCCGATGGAAAATATATTGTTAAAGGCGGAGACGAAATTGAAGTCAGCGTAACAATTGCTTCCAACCCCGGCGCAGCTTATTTCCAGCTTGCTTTGGAATATGACGCGAAGGTTCTTACTCCCGTAGTCGGAACCGACGGCAAGGTAGCTGTCGAAAGCAACATTTATGAATTCGACAATATTCTTGACAAAGAAGCTATTACTGCTTCTGAAGGCAAGATCTCCTTTATAACAAACCTTTGGAACGCAAAGGTTACTACTGAGACAGGTAAGTTTGTTACCCTTAAGTTCAAGGTAGTTGACAAGTTCCACGGTGAAACAACCATCGCTCTTGCTAATCTTAAGGCTTTCACAACCGTAGATAACAAGGACGTTAAGGTTGAGACAAAGACAACCGATGCTGTGTTCAGCGCACATACACTCGACAATGGAACAAAGACAGAAGCTACTTGTACAACTGACGGTAACACAACCTACAAGTGTACAACAGCCGGATGTGACTATGTTTCCGTAGTTGACGTTGTTCCTGCAACAGGACACACTGAGGTTATCGACCCTGCTGTTGAGCCCACAGAAACAACTGAGGGTAAGACAGAAGGTAAGCACTGCTCCGTATGTGGTGAGGTTCTTGTAGCTCAGGAGAAGATTCCCGCTACAGGTTCAACTGTTGTTAATCCTCCCGTTGAGCCCGAGCCTGCTAATTTGACATGGCTCTGGATCGTAATTGCTGTTGTAGTAGTTGCGGGTGCAGGCGTAGCAGTATTCTTTGTTCTTAAGAACAAGGGCGTTATCGGTAAATAATTATTGATAATATAAAAAAGCTCTTTGGTTTATCCAAGGAGCTTTTTGTTTTGTATTTGATCTATAAATAAAAATCAAGGCTCCCGTATTTCAGGGAGCCTTTTTTGATCTTAATTATTAAGAGCATTAATTTGTAAGTCCAAATTCGACAAAGCAATAATTATCGTACCAAACAGGCTCTTTGTTCCAGAATGACGGTTCTTTTTGGAAAGCGCCGGGACGGAACCATAGTAGCTCCTCGCCGCTATGAAGAGGACCTAAAAGGTTACGAAGATTGTTTGTTAAGGAGATCTCAATAATATTCTCTCCGTCATTGAGAAATTCTCCAAGCTCTGCTTCGTAAGGCGCCCAAAGGATCTTTTTGACGGTTCGGTTATTGACCTTAATATCGATAACGTTTGTGCCGTACTTCTTGAATTTGATCTTAAGCTTGTCGCCCTTCTTTGCGTTGATAGTCTTTGTAAGAGTCAGAGTTCCCGCAAAGAAGAGATATCCTTGACGTTCAAGATTCATAAGCTCAACCTCTGTCTGCGGCTTGACGATCACAAACTTTCTGTCGGCAAGAGCGGCGTTATGATCGACGGGAGTCCAGTCACCGTCGTATCTTACGGCAAAGGAGCCGCAGAGATAACAAGCCTCGAGCTCGGTGTTGCACTTGAATCTGTTCTTTTCGACCTCAAAGAGATAAGCCTGACGAACCTTCTCGTAAACCGAGGGATCCTGCTTGTAGTCGATCTCAAGCTCGATAATATTTCTGCCCACCTTGAAGCTGCCCTCAAGATCGATAATTCTGAAGGAACGGTCATAGAGATAACCCAGATCCTTACCCGCAAGCTTTTTGCCGTTGCAGGAAATAGTGAAAAGCTCGGGAGTCTCGCAAACGAATCCGATATCATCGGGAACGAACTCGGCATCGACCTTAAAGCGCATACGCACCTTAACAGGTCGCTCAAGAGAAAGAGCCTTCTGCATAACGCTGAGGATATAGCCGTCCTCCTCAATAAGCTCACCGTCGAACCAGTAGTCGCAGATATCGAGGGTCATTGCGTTGGGAGTTGCCTCCTTGACCTGCCACTTACCCGAAAGATCGAGCACAGGGGATTCCTCGGGAGCAACATAGGGGGTCTTTTCTCTTGTGGGAGTAACTCCGTCGTCGACAACGAGGATAGACTCAAAGGGAGCAAACTTATAATAGCCGTCAAAGTCGACTACGTCGCCTGTCTCTGCAACAATGCGCTTAGTACCTCTTGTAACGAAGGCAAGTTCATCGGTGGGATTGGTGTTTACAAAATAGTAGATCTTCTCATTTCCGAAGCGGCGCTCGGTGAAGGTGATCTTTGGATTATCGATAATGGGATTTTCGGGGATATCGTCAACCGTGGTCACGATACCGCCGTTTTTGATGTACTCAAGGAGAAGCTTTTCGGTAGAATCAAAGTAGCACTCGCCTGCGGGGAGAATTACTCTTGTGTATCTCTGTGTGCCGATCACGATAGACGCGCCCTCAACACGTGCGTGACGCTCCATGATCGTTTCGTCACCCAAGTGGAAGAGTATGTGCTTTGCCTCAAGGGCATCGATCTTTGCAATAAACTCGTCGTTGAGCTGGTCAAGTCCCTCGTTCTTGAAGTAATCGTAAAGGACCCAAGCGCTTGACTGGGGGTGAATAAGAAGCGTGTCGTAATCTACCGCGCCCTCGGTGAGAACCTTTCCGATTCGGGATACTGTGTCGTTGAACACACGGTAATCCTTCCACCAAGGCGACTGATAATTGAGTGCAGGCGGATAGTCGCGCTTACGCAGACCGCGCATTGAATATCCCGCAAGATGCTGACAGAGAAGTGTGATGCCGTGAACCATCTGCCACTCAAAGAGCGCCTTCAGCTCGTCGTGTCCCACGTTATGTCCGCAACCCGCAAAGGTCTCGGAGAGAACCTGCTCCTTGCCAAGCTGATGAGCTACCGCACTTACCTGCCAAGGAGTCAGACTCTTCTTGATAGGTCTGCCAAGCCAGTCCATGCCGGGAATATCGAAGTATTCGTAATGGGGCATTATGGCGCCGTTGCTGAGTATCTGCGTTGTGAGAGTCTCCTCGCAGAGCAGGTGTCCCGTGAGCTTGACCTCTTTCTCGCGGCAGAAATCGTACATCTGCTTCATACATTTCTCGGAGAAAAGATCGGTTATCAGCTTCCAGAAGCGGAAACGTGTAGTCTTGTAGTCACCCTCGGGATAGAAAAGCTCGTGAAGGTGGGGGAGAAGATTGTCTCCGTATTTCTTCTTGTACTCCTCGGGGAGAGTCAAACTCCAGGGCATATCGAAACGCGCCACCTGCGGCTCGTCGGTAAAGAAGCCCTCAAAATCTTTGCCGTAGATCTGAGAATAGGACTCATATATAGTGTCGAGGAAGAGCTTGACCACCTTGGGATCAAGCATATCAACGTAAAAGCGGTTCACATCATAGTAGAGGTGATACTCGCCGTTGTGACAGATCGTGTGGGGATTGCTCTCGCTGCTCTTTTATATTCGCAGGTACTTGAGCTGATACTCCTCGCCCATACCGCTGACGATACCGCCGCCGAAGCCGCTGGGCCAACCGTCCTCGTCATAGATCCAAGGACGCATCTCGAGAAGCTCTCCCTGATCGATAGCAGCTCTGATGTTATCGTGCCACTCCTCGCCCATATATTCGGTAATAAGACCGCCGCGGGAGTGCATAAAATAGCCGCCGATACCCGCCATATTCATATCTCTGATCTGGTTGACGGTCTCCTCGACCTTTAGCTTATCGTTCCAAGACCAGAAGGGAATCGGGCGGTATTTATTTTCAACGTTTTTGAATTTGTTAGCAAGATCGCTCATATTCGCTCTCCTTTTTATAATTATACATATATTATACAGAAAAAAAGGCGATCTGTCAATAGAAAAGGTACAAGGTGAGGATTTTTGGGAGATCAAATTTTGAAAAAAGAATAAAAATTCAAAAAAGCTATTGACAAAGGCAGATCGATATGATAAAATTTTAATAAGTTTTATAAAAAGCTTTGAACGAAGAAGAGTATCCGAGAAAGATTTGCAGAGAGCTGTCGGTTGCTGCAAGACAGAAATTCGAATCGGTGAAGTTCGCTTCGGGAGCTGCCGCCGCTACTTGTGGTGTGTCGGGGTCCGACCGTAATATCGGGAGACATTAGACCAAAGAAAATCTTGTCAATGCCCGCGAAGGCTCTTGCCGTAAGGCAAGGGTGAAGCAGAGTGGTAACACGAATCCTATTCGTCTCTGTGTCAAGCAAAGCTATGCTTGATGCGGGGATTTTTTGTTTATATGATTTTTGCAGACGGTGTCTGTTAAAATAAATTTACTTTTTCAGGAGAAAAATTATGAAAACCAAGAGAATTTTGAGCGTAGCTCTCGCAGTCGTACTTATGATCGGTACACTTGCGTTCACCTCCTGCGGAACATCCGCACCCAATCTTCCTATCGTATGTGGCGAAACAGGTATGAATGACCTTTGCGGCATTGCTACCTATGGCGTTGACTATTATAATTTGGGCGTAAAAGCCGGCGATATGGCTGCAGACATTCTTCTCAACGGCGCAAAGCCCGCAGAGATGGCAGTACAGGGCGACCCCAATCCCTCGCTCAGCGTAAATGAAACAGTTGCCGAAGCTATCGGCTTCACTATTCCCGAGTCTGTTAAGGCAAAGGTAACAGGCGGCGAGACTCAGAAGGTTACCCGTGTTGACTCCGCTATCGTAAACGACGGCGCAGACTACACCATCGGTATTCTCCAGCTCGTTCAGCATATCGCTCTTGACCAGTCCAACGAGGGCTTTCAGGATCAGCTTTCTGTCCGTATGAATGCTGCGGGTAAGACAGTAAACATTCTCGACAAGAACGCGAATGGCGACGAGTCCAACAACACAACTATCGTTGAGAACTTCGTTTCCCAGAAGGTAGATCTTATCTACACTATCGCAACATCCTCCTCTCAGGCGGCTGTTACCGCAACTGCGGAAAACAACATTCCCGTTGTATTCAACGCAGTTACAGATCCTGTTGACGCAGGTCTTGTAGCATCTCTTGATGCTCCCGGCAAAAACGTTACAGGCGTTAGCGATATGAACCCCGTTGAAAAGCAGATCGAGCTTATCGGCGAGCTTCTCGGCAAGGATACAGTTAAGATAGGCTTCCTCTACACATCTGCTGAAACAAACTCTATTATGCAGGTCAACTTGGGTAAGGCTCACTGCGAAGAGCTCGGCTACACCTACGTTGAAAAGGGAATCGTAGAGATGAACGATATCGAGAACGCACTTGCGGCGCTTGCGGCTGAGGATGTTGATGCTATATACATTCCGACCGATAACCTTCTTGCAAATGCGTGTGCGCTTGTACACTCGGTCAACATCGGAGAATGATCTGCCGATAAAAATATCACGGGGGTTGCGTTTTTCGCAACCCTCGTTAAGTGCTATAATGAAAAAGTAAAACAGTAAAACAGAAAGGAAAATTCATCTATTATGGATTTTATTTTGAAGGGTATCTCACAGGGACTCATCTGGGCGCTTCTGGCTCTCGGAGTTTACCTGTCGTACCGAATTCTTGATTTTGCCGACCTTTCCTGCGAGGGAAGTATAACTCTCGGAGCATCGGTGGCGGCTCTTATGGTCAGCAAGGAGCTGAATCCTGTACTTGCTTTGCTTGTTGCATTTCTTACAGGTTGTGTTGCGGGTGTAGTAACAGGTCTGCTTCACACCAAGCTGAAGATACCGCCCATACTTTCGGGAATCCTCACAATGACGGCGCTTTTCTCCATAAACCTTCACATAATGGGCTCTGCGAATATCCAGCTTGTAAGCGTACCTACACTCTATACCTCAATAACCAGAGCAATAGGACTCAATAAGACCTACACCTCGCTTATTATCGGAGCGGCAGTCTGCCTTTTGGTTATGGGAATACTTTATTGGTTCTTCGGAACCGAGCTTGGCGCGGGTATTCGCGCAACGGGTATCAACGAAAAGATGTGTCGCGCGCAGGGAATCGATACCGACGTAACAAAGGTCATCGGACTTGCTCTTTCCAACGGAATGATCGCACTTGCGGGTGCCTTCCTCTGTCAGTATCAGGGCTACGCTAACATCAATATGGGTGTTGGCGCAATCGTTATCGGTCTTGCATCAATAATCATCGGCGAGGCGCTTTTCGCAAGAGCAAAGAACTTTTTCCTTATGCTTTCGGGAATCGTTGTGGGTGCGGTGATTTACCGTGTTGTAGTCGCTATCGTGCTCTATCTCGATATGCCTGCGGACGACGTTAAGATCATGACAGCGGCAGTAGTTGTTATCGCTCTTGTTCTTACAAAGCTCGGAAACGGTAAAAAGACAAAGACAAAGGCCGAAAAGGCAGAAAAGGCAGAAAAGGGAAAGGAGAGCGCAAAATGAGTAACGAAAATATGACACCCGCTCTTTCTCTCAAGAATATCCGCAAGGCGTTCTATCCGGGAACAGTAAACGAGAAGATCGCGCTCAATAATCTTTCCATAGATCTGAAGCCAGGTGACTTCGTTACCATAATCGGCGGTAACGGAGCGGGAAAATCCACAATGCTCAACGCGATCGCGGGAGTTTGGCCCATCGACGAGGGAAGCATCTCTGTTGACGGAGTTAACGTGACCAAGATGCACGAATATAAGCGCGCGACTTATATCGGACGAGTATTTCAGGATCCTATGACGGGAACCGCGGCTAATATGCAGATCGAAGAGAACCTTGCGATTGCGGCAAGACGCGGCAAGAGACGTTCGCTCAAGTGGAGCATTACCTCCGAGGAGCGCAAGAAGTTCAGAGAGATGCTTTCGGTTCTCGGTCTCGGACTTGAGGACAGAATGACTGCCAAGGTCGGTCTGCTTTCGGGCGGACAGAGACAGGCTCTGACTCTGCTTATGGCGACACTCAAGAGCCCCAAGCTTTTGCTTCTTGACGAGCACACAGCGGCTCTTGACCCCAAGACTGCGGCAAAGGTGCTTGAGATCTCCGATATGCTTATCGAGGAGAACAAGCTCACCGCTATGATGGTCACACATAATATGAAGGACGCTATCCTCCACGGAAACCGTCTTATTATGATGCACGAGGGAAGAATTATTTACGACGTTGAGGGCGAGGAAAAGAAGAACCTTACCGTCGAGGCACTTATCGCAAAGTTCTCCCAGACCAGCGGAGAGGAATTTTCCAACGACCGCGCTCTTTTGACTTGATTTTTTGCAGGGCTTTGCCCCGCACCCCACTTAAGAAACTTTTTGGAAAAAGTTTCTTAAGAATCTTCAAAAACTTTAAACGAATTGGTTAAAGCGGTAGCCGTGAGGTTACCGCTAAACCCTTTCAAAAGTTTAGGTCAAGCCTTTACACAAGGCAAGCCTTGTACCACGAACAAGTTCGTGATGGGTTTGCGGGGGCTTGGGGTAGCGCCTTAAGTCGCTCTCCTAACAATCAAACACAAAAACACCGCAAGGCAAAGCTTTGGGTTCCTAAGGACAGTTTTTACAATAAAGTAGCAGAAAGACAAACGGTTACAGCCAGAGGCTCCCTTGTGTAAAGGGAGCTGTCAGCGAAGCTGACCGAGGGATTGTTTTGGTGCCAATTCTACTTTTACAATCCCTCCGTCACGGCTATGCCGCGCCACCTTCCTTTACACAAGGGAGGCTTTTTCCTCTGCAAGTGCGCACTTACTCACCACTCATTATGGTGGTGCAAT
>JAFTLM010000288.1 GCA_017455945.1 Clostridia bacterium
AAACCGCTGTAAGCCTACAGAAATAAACCTATCCAAGCCGTTAGTCCACTTTTTCTTTTTGAAGCCAAAGGCGCAAAAAGAAAAAGTTCGCAAAAAGAAAAACGCCGTTTGGGGAGTGTCGCTCACTGCGGTGAGCGACAAGGCTTGTGCAGCCTTGACTCGCACCCACTGGCGTGGGGGCTCTTATGGGTGCGGTGCGAACACATCCCTCGCCGCCAGACTATATTTAACAAGAGGTGACTATGCTTGAATTTATAAACAAATATTTGCTTGGAACGGCGGTTCCCGTGTCGCTTACGCTTACGGGAGTGTATTTTCTTTTCAAACTGAAATTTTTTCCCGTAACTCGGTTTCCGACGGTCGTTCGCTCGTTTAAGAGGAACGGCAAAAGCTCCTTTGGGGCTTTGGCTCTTTCGCTGGCGGGCACTCTTGGAGTGGGGAATATGGTGGGGGTTGCCTCCGCCATATTTTCGGGCGGTTTCGGGGCGGTTTTCTGGATGTGGGTCAGTGCGGCGGTTGCGTCGGTGCTGAAATACGCCGAAATTCTTCTGGCGATGAGGCACCGCACCTGCTCGTCCGAGGGCTTCAAGGGCGGCGCTCCCTACTACATAAAATCGGTTTTGTCAAAGAAGTTCCCCGCGGCGGGTGCGGCGGTCGCCTCGCTTTTTGCCCTGCTGTGCGTAATCAACTGCTTTTCAATGGGTGCAGTGATGCAGACTCACGCCGTTTCGGGGGCGTTTGAACTGGTTTTTGACGCCAAAAAGGCGGTCGGTGGGGGAATTGTTGCGGTTTTGGTCGCGTTTGTGGCTGTCGGTGGGGCAAAACGTATAACTCGCCTGACCTCGGCGATGGTGCCTTTTATGAGCCTTTTCTACCTTTTGATTTCGCTGGCAGTGATAATTCCGAGAGCCGAACTGCTTCCCGAGGTTTTCGGGAGGATTTTTGAGTCGGCGTTCTCCTTTGAAAGTGCCGCGGGAGGCGTGGGAGGCTTCCTTTTGTCGCGTTCTCTCCGTTTTGGTGTGATGAGAGGACTTTTTTCCAACGAGGCGGGGTGCGGAACCTCACCTACCGCACATATTTCTTCGGATTCTCACCCCTGCGAGCAGGGGTTTATGGGGATTCTTGAGGTCTTTATAGACACCGTTCTGCTCTGTTCGATGACGGCTTTTGCGGTGATGCTTAGGTACGACAGCCTGACTTCGCTTGCCGAAAAGCCCATGCAGGCGGTGATTTCGGCGTATTCGGGAGCGTTTTCGCCGGCTTTTGGAGACTTTGTGGAGGTGATGATGGCTTTTATGGTGTTCTGCTTCGGCTTTGCGGCGGTTTCTTGCCTCGCTCACTACGCCTTTGAATGCCTGAAATTCCTTCCCGTGAAACGCCCCTCTCGGCGGATTTTTGCACTCGCCTACGGCACGGCGGCTTTTGCGGGTGCTTTTGTGAGCTCGGAGGCGGCGTGGGCGGTCTCGGACGCCACCGTGGGGGTAATGACATTAATAAATCTGGCGATTCTGCTGTTCTGCCGTAACGAAATTGGCAGAGAAACCGCACTCTATTTCGACAAAAAGAAAAATATTTCTGATTTTGATAAGAAATTCACAAAATACTCTTGATTTTTTGGGCGAAATAGTATACAATTATAACGTATGTATCGGCAGAGAAATGCGGTTTACCGTAAATTCGAATTCTTCTGCCGTGACCCCGTGAGGGTCGAAACGGAAGGACAAAAAATGTTAGTATCGGCAAAAGAAATGCTCACAAAAGCAAAGGCAGGAAAATACGCGGTTGGCCAGTTCAACATCAACAATCTTGAATGGACAAAGGCTATTCTCCTTACAGCACAGGAAATGAACTCTCCCGTTATTCTCGGCGTTTCCGAGGGTGCGGGCAAGTATATGTGAGGATAAAAGCACATCGTCTGTATGGTTGAGGGTATGATTGAAGTAATTGGAATCACTTTTCCAGTTTCTCTTCACCTTGACCACGGCTCCTACGAGGGCGCAAAGGCTTGCATTGAGGCGGGCTTCTCCTCCATTATGTTTGACGGTTCTCACTACCCCATCGAAGAGAATATCGCAAAGACCACCGAGTTGGTTGAGACTTGCAACAAGCTTGGACTTTCTCTTGAGGCTGAGGTTGGAGCTATCGGCGGCGAGGAAGACGGCGTAATCGGCGGCGGCGAGGTTGCTGACCCCGCTGAGTGCAAGATGATCGCTGACCTCGGCGTAACAATGCTTGCGGCAGGTATCGGTAACATCCACGGTAAGTACCCCGAAAACTGGGCGGGACTTAACTTTGAGGTTCTCGGCTAGATCGGCGAGATCACGGTTGATATGCCCCTCGTTCTTCACGGCGGAACAGGTATTCCTGCTGATATGATCAAGAAGGCAATTTCTCTCGGTGTTGCAAAGATCAACGTTAACACAGAATGTCAGCTGGCATTTGCTGAGGC
>JAFTLM010000289.1 GCA_017455945.1 Clostridia bacterium
AATATCCGAAGGGTCCATACAGTTGAAAGACACCGTCACGTTTTGCCGAAAGACCTCAATATAGGTCATATACTTATCGTCGTAGAAATCAAGCAATCCCACAAACTTCCTGATGTCGGAATAAATTCCGTCCACCGTTTCGTAAGCTTCGCTTTGCTTATTATATTTTATCCACTTTTCAATTTTTTCGCCAAACTCGCTTACAGCCTTGCCGATAAATTCGGGAGCGTTTTTACTTATATAATATCCGACCTCTCCGCCCTCCGTATCGGCGTGAATATTTTCTTTACACAATTCACGTGACTCGGAAAACATTTTTTCCAAATTTTCAAATGCCGGCATCAGTTCTTTCGCCGTCTGTGCTATCAGCTCACGTGCTGATGATATTTTTTAAAGTGACACAGAAGCCGAGTATATTCCGCGCGCTCTATCCACCAGATTATGTGCCTCGTCTATCAGGAAAACGTAATCATCTGAATTTTCCGAATTTTCAAAATAGCGTTTTATTCTTACGTAGGGATCAAAAAGATAATTATAGTCACATATTATTATGTCGCACAGCTCGGACAAATCAAGGGACAGCTCATAAGGGCACACCTCGTGCTTCAGTGCAACCTCGGTTATCACCGAGGCATAAAATCCGTTCTGCTTTGAAACAAGCTCTTCAACTGCGGCACCGGCTTTATCCTTATATCTTTTTTTCAATTTGCAATCGCGTTCGTTACAGTATCTCGCATCTCGGCAACCGCCTTTTTTGGCTGTTTCCGAGCAACACATTGAATCCTTTGAGGTCAGCACTATCGCCTTAAGCTTTGCCCCCACGGCAAAGAGCTTGGATGCCGCTGTATACGCCTCGCGTGCGGTATCGCTTTTGGCGGTAAAATAAAAAATCTTATCGCACTCGCCCTTTCCAAACGCCCTTACCGAGGGATAAAGTGCCGAAATTGTTTTTCCTATTCCCGTTGGTGCTTGGGCAAACATTCTTCGTCTTTTGCGAATAACCGACGCCACCCCCCGCATCATTTCTTCCTGTCCGTCACGTATCTCCTCATAAGGGAAGGTCAAATCAAGAGCGGAAGGTCTTACAAGGGTTTCGTGCTTTACGTTTTGCTGTATCAAAAACTTCATCTTTGGCAAAAGTGCCTTTACAAAAACGTCAAGCTCATCAAGATAAAACTTTTTTTCCGCAATTTTAAATTCCGAGCTTTGGGCACTTCTGAAAACAGTTCGCACATATACCACCTGCAAGCCGTCTCTGACACAAATCAGCCACGCACAGCATTTCAAATACGCCCAATAACCTTCATCGATTTTTCCCGAAAACTCTCTGTGGGACACAGATTTAACAAAATCGACTCTTACGCCGTCTCTTTTTTCAAAATATCCGTCAACTGTGCCGTATAATTTTATGTCAAACGCCTCAAAAGAAAACTTTTTAGCCACGGGAAGATTTTTTATATAGCCCTCGGTGCTTTTTTCAACTTCCGAAATTGCGGTGTTATCCAAATCATTTTTAGAGTACTCAACCTTCGAAAAAGAGGCTGTGCAAAGTTCCGCCACGCTCATTTCAACACACTCGGTTTTTTTATTATATTTCACGGCAGAATCCTCCTTTCAAAAGCCATTAAACACTATAAGTATACCATACATTGCGTTTTTCGTCAATCCTTTTCAAATTTTCCATTATTTTAGGGGTTACATTTTTCGCAAAAGTAGATTATAATTATATCAGGTATTCTTTAAAGGAGGTAAGCGTATGGAGCTGATAATGATAAGCTCAAACAAATTAAAA
>JAFTLM010000290.1 GCA_017455945.1 Clostridia bacterium
AGCAGAACGCAAGCCTGCCGTTGGCGTTTTCTTTGAGTCGGAGGCTATTTTCTCCTTGAACGATGACTCGCAGATGGCACTCACGTTCCAAGCCACTATGGCGGATGAAGAATCGCACACCCGTAGCCGTAGTATGGAGACCTCACTTCGTATGCGCCTTGACCACGGCTTGCCGCTTACACCGAAACTACTCGGCTATAGTCACGATGCGGATGGTAATCTTATCATCAATCCCGAGGAAGCACCCACTGTTAAATTGGCTTTTTATATGTACCTCTTCGGATACTCCTCGGGGCAAATCGCAAAAGCCTTTATTGCTCTTGAACGTAAGTCCTACCTAGGTAACACCACCAAGTGGACTTCGGGAAGCATCATTCAAATTCTACGCAACGAACGCCACTGCGGTGATGTTATTACCAGAAAGACCTACACCCCAAGCTATCACGACCATCTCTCCAAGAAGAACTTTGGAGACCGTCCGCAGAGCCATTATTCCAATCACCACGAAGCAATCGTATCAAAGGCGGACTATATAGCCGTTCAGCATATGATTGAAAATGCCAGATTCGGCAACCGTTCCTTTATTCCCGAACTGCGAGTTATTGATAGCGGTATCCTGAAAGGCTTTGTACGCATTCACCCACGATGGGCAAACTTCAAGGAAGGTGACTATTTCCAAGCTGCAGTCAGTGTTTATGATACTATCGATGAAGCCACTGCCACGGCTGCGCCACCCACCGAAATAGAGATTGAAGTGTCCGCCGGGGACTTCGACCTTCGTAGCTTTGAGGTAGCCCGTGCGGAGTTTTTCGATACACCCCACCGCCCATATGTAACCTTTGCGGATAGGAAGATTAAGTTCAACACAGACTGCATCCGCAAGCTCGGTTCTAAAAATTATGTAGAGCTTCTTATAAACCCTATCACCAAGAAAATCGCAATCCGCCCTACGGATAAGGACAATCGCCAAGGCGTGTATTGCTCGACTCTTTCGTATAAGGTTTATTATCCCAAGGATATCCCGGCGGCAGCATTCTTTGACACGATATACCGCCTTTTTGGATGGAACACGGAATACAAGTATAAAATCAACGGCGCAATCTATGAAAAAGAAGGTGAAATCGTTTTTATTTTCGATGCCGCAGATTGCGAAACCTACTTCAAGTCCTATATGCTTCCAAGGCAAGAAACAACCGATGGTGAGACCGCCTTGCTTCAGCCCATCTCCGCCCTTGGCAACTATATCAAGGGTTATCCCGAGGAGTGGCTGACCTCATTCGGAAAACCTTATTATTTCCACGAGCGCTCGGTTGAGGAACTTGAAAACCAAAGTGAGCTAGATTGGCAATTACGCATACAGGGTCAGCTTTTTGAAACGGGCAAGCGCATAAATGTAACGCCCTTTGAAGAATTGCGCAGATATATACGACAAGAATTGAGTGGAATATCACTCGAGGAGGTAACTGATGAATCAATCTGATACAATAGCAGAACTATTAAAAGTTGTGGACGGAGGCGCTCCCTCTGCCACTCCTACCGATGCACCCGTGCTTGCAGAGGGCGATGAGATACTTGAGCTTGAGAACTTCGATTTCGAGGATTTCCAAGTTGTAAGACGTGAGTTCTTTGCACACCTGCGTGAGCCTTCCGTCACCTTTAACGACTGCAAGTTCCAAGTCAATATGGCTTGTCTTACCAAGTTCCCGAACTGCGATTTTGCGCAGGTCCTTGTAAGCCAAGAGGAGAAAATACTCGCACTGCGCCCGTGCGCAGAAGGCACAAAAGATGCGTATATGTGGTGCGGTATTTCTAAAGGCAAACGCAAGCCGAAAGCCATTACTTGCAAACTTTTCTTTGCAAAAATAGTGTCTTTGATGAACTGGAACCCTAAATATCGCTATAAACTGCTTGGTAGGCTTATCCACGCAAATGGTGA
>JAFTLM010000291.1 GCA_017455945.1 Clostridia bacterium
AGGCTCTCTACGAGTATGCTCAAGCAGATAGCAAGTGTTGACAGTATCACGGCTGAAAAGAAATACCATGATCCGTTCACCTTCACTCCTACACACACCACGGTACTATATACGAACCACCTTCCAAGGGTAGGCAGTAACGATAAAGGAACGTGGCGCAGACTTGTAGTTGCTCCCTTTGGCGCAAACATCAAGAACCCTCGTTCGGACTACGGTGAGGAGCTTATTGAAAAAGCAAGCGGTGCGGTTCTCAAGTGGATAATCGAAGGCGCAATGCTCTTTATTAAGAATAACTACCGTCTTCCCGAATGCGACAAGGTCAAGGAGGCGGTTGGCAAATACCGTGAAGAGAACGATTGGCTTGCTACCTTCCTTGAGGAGTGCTGCGTTGTCGGTGAGCTTGAAAGCTGCGCAGGCGGTGTGCTTTATAAGGTGTATCGTGCGTGGGCAGCCGATTGTGGTGAGTACATGCGTAGGAATAGGGACTTTGCGGATGCCTTGCGTGTTGCCGGGTTTACCGTTCAAAAAGGCAAAACGGGTATGACTTGGAAGGGGTTGTCCCTGTCACCAAATAGGCAGGTTGGAACTACCCCCGAAGAGGACTTCCTAAAGTGATGGGTGAAGGATAAAGAAGGATAAATGTATAAATTTATTTAAGGGAAAATTATATAGGAAAAATTATAAAAGAAAAGTTTATGTTTTATCCTTCTTATCCTTCACCACCTAAATTATCGAGGTGGCAAAATGCGAGAAAAATCAATAGAAAACAAGCTAAATACGGCGGTAAAAAATCGTGGCGGTATGTGTTTGAAGTTCGTTTCCCCATCCTTTAACGGTGTGCCTGACCGAATCGTGCTTCTGCCGGGTGGTGTTATGGCATTCGTGGAAACAAAGGCAACGGGTGAAACGATGCGAAAACTGCAAAAAAGACGAAAAAAGCAGCTTGAGGCTTTGGGTTTCAAGGTTTACTGCCTAAATGATGAAATGAAAGTGGAGGAAATCATAAATGAAATACAAACCGTATGAATATCAAGAATACGCAACAAGGTTTATTGAAGAAAACGATGTTGCTGCCATATTCCTTGAATGTGGTCTTGGCAAAAGCGTTATAACCTTGACGGCTATAAAAAATTTAATAGATAGGGGTGAGGTTAAGCGTGTCCTTGTTATTGCTCCCTTGCGAGTGGCAAAGAACACGTGGCCTGACGAGATAAAAAAGTGGGAGCATCTGAAAGGTCTTACCTATTCGGTAGCACTCGGTAGTCCCGAAAGACGAAAAAAGGCATTTATGGCGGCTGCCGATATCGTTATTACCAATCGTGAGAATATTGATTGGTGCGTAAATAAAAGCGGCTTACCGTTCTTCTTCGATATGATTGTCATAGACGAGCTTTCCTCTTTCAAGTCCTATCGTACAAACCGATTCAAGGCATTACTCAAGGTTCGTCCGTATGTTTCAAGGATTGTGGGACTTACGGGAACACCGTCAAGTAAAGTACTTATGGATTTGTGGGCACAGTTCAGAGTGCTTGATATGGGAGAGAGGCTCGGAAGGTACATAACACGATATCGTGAAGGCTATTTTACTCCCGATAAACGCAATGCCCAGGTGGTATTTTCGTACAAGCCTTTGCCGGGTGCGGAAGAACGCATATATGACAAAATCGGTGATATTACCATTTCAATGAAAGCCAAGGACTACCTCAAAATGCCTGACCTTATCACAAGTGAGGTGTATGTGAATATGCCCGTAGACGGTAGGCTGAAATATGAGAACCTTCTTTCGGATATGGTGGTGGATATCAAAGATGAGGAGATAGATGCCTCCAATGCAGCCGTCCTTTCCAACAAACTCTTACAAATGGCCAACGGTGCTATTTATACCGATGCCAAAAAGCCTATAAAAATTCACGATGCCAAGCTTGATGCCCTTGAGGACTTGATAGAAAGTGCAAACGGCAAGCCTGTTTTGGTGGCATATTGGTTCAAGCACGATTTAGAGCGTATAAAGGCAAGATTTCCCGATGCGAGAGAAATTAAAACAACCGAAGATATCCGTGATTGGAATAACGGGGATATCTTGGTAGGACTTATACACCCTGCATCGGCGGGACACGGTCTTAATTTGCAAGAGGGCGGTTCTGCGATTATATGGTTTGGACTCACTTGGAGCTTGGAGCTTTATCAGCAGACAAATGCAAGGCTTTATAGACAAGGTCAGAAAAACACAGTGGTAATACAGCATATTATCACGAAAGACACCATTGACGAACGGGTGCTTACGGCAATAGCCAAAAAGGAAAAAACGCAAAATGCCTTAATTGATGCGGTAAAGGCGGTGCTTGGAGGTGCGAGGATATGATTATGACGGAAAATGGCATTGAGAACCTTGCCCACGCCATTATTTTGCAGGCGGTTAAGGACTATAGAAAAGCACTCAAAATCTTGAAACGCAACCCTAGGCATAAGGAGTCCAAGGAAATGGTAGCGGATTGCGAGGGGTTCTTCCTGTCAAAGTGGTTTACCACTCTTACAAATATAGACGGAAAGGTGCTGATGGAAAAACTAAAAAAGGAGGTGTGAGTATGACGGCGCATGAATATTTAAGTCAATATAAAACCTGCGTGAGGCAGATCAGGTTCAACCTTATGCAAATTGAGAACCTGAAGGCTATGACCTATACCATATCTTCGCCTTCGTGGGGTGAGCGTGTCAGCGGTACTCGCAGCACCGACCCACCTTTTGTAAAAGCACTTGAGCGTTATTGGGAGCAAGAAGAAAAACTGCTAGCCGAGAACGTGGCGCTTGAGAAAAAGAAGGAAGAAATCGTAGCCACTATAAATGCCTTGGAAAACGAGGACGAAAGGTATATTCTTTTACACCGTTACATCAACCATATGACTTGGGAGGACATCGGCTTGGAACTTTTAATGTCTGAAAGGAACGTTAGAAGGTTTAGCAAGACGGCACTTGACCATATAGTAGTGCCGAGCTGAAAATTTTTATAAAAAATATAAAAGTTGCCGTTTTTGCCGATTTTGTCCGTTGTTGACCAGGTGCATATTATGGTATGATATAATTGCGAAAAGAATAAACGAAACCAACAAGGCTTTGAGGAAATTCCCCAAGGCCTTTTGTTATGCAAAGGAGGGTGCAATGCCAAGGAAACCTAAAAAGCCGTGTGCCTTTCCGGGATGTCCCTGTCTTACAGACAGTAGGTACTGCGAGGAACACACAAAGGTTATGAACGATAGGTACAACAAGTACGAAAGACCGTATGACTCTTCCGAGCGTTACGGTAATGCTTGGCGGCACATTCGTAACCGATATATAAAAGCAAACCCTTTGTGTGAGAAGTGCTTGGAAGACGGCAAGCTAACTCCCGCCGCAGAAGTGCATCACATTCTTCCCTTGAGCAAAGGTGGAACACACAAAGAAGATAACTTGATGTCGCTTTGCAAATCTTGTCACTCACGAATTTCTGCTGAATCAGGAGATAGATGGAAAAGAAAATAAAATAACCGCGGGGGTGGTAAAATCTCCGGGGCCTAAATCTTAATCAGCGGGCGTGGGCTGTCGTGCGTAAAAAAGCGGAAATCAAAAGGGTAATTAAAGGACGGTGAAAAAATGCCAACAAAATCAAACAACGTAGGCGGCAGAGGTGGCGCACGAGCAGGTGCAGGTCGCAAGAAAAAAGCCGTCATTGATAAAATTACAGACAAAAGCAATCAACCCATAGAGGTTTTGGACATACCCGAGGTTGATGGTGTTGAAATGCCCAAGCCAAAAGATATACTTTCCGCCACACAAAGGGACGGTAAGAGTTTTATGGCAAAGGAAATCTATGAGGAAACCTGGGAATGGCTCAAAAAAATAGGTTGCCATACCGTTGTTTCCCCACAGGTAATAGAAAGATATGCAATGTGTGCAGCGCGGTGGATTCAATGCGAGCAGATGACCAACGAGCTTGGTTTCCTTTCAAAGCATCCCACCACGGGAAAACCTATCCCTTCACCGTTCATCAATATAGGCATTAACTATATGAACCAAGCGGTGAGGAGCTGGAATGAAATTTACCAAATCGTAAAGGAAAACTGCACCGTTGATTATAGCGGTAAAAACCCGCAGGATGATTTAATGGAAAAACTACTCGCATCAAGGCGAGGAATATAAAAATGGAGGAAGATTATGTTTGAAAAAGTAAATCCCTGTCACCCTGATAAGGTGGCAGACCGTATAGCAGGTGCAATCGTTGACCTTGCGTACAAAGCAGAAGAAAACCCTAAAATCGCGGTGGAGGTACTTATCGGTCACGGTGCTTGCCACGTCATTATCGAAACTACGGCGACTCTTTCCAAAGAGGAGATTGCTCAGGCGGTCAATCGTATTGCAGGCAACGTGCTTGTCAACATCAACATTGCCGAGCAGGATAAACACCTCTCCAAGAACCAAGCAAACGGTGTGCGTTGTGGTGATAACGGTATTTTTAAGGGTGTACCTTTGACCGATGAGCAGAAAAAGCTCTCTGAAATCGCAAGGGATATTTTCGCAAAGCATCCCTTTGACGGCAAATATATTTTGAACGAGGATAGGCTTATCATTTGCCAGAGCAACGCAGCAACGGACGAGCTTGCAAAGGACTATCCTACGGCGGAAATCAACCCTCTCGGTGATTGGACGGGCGGCACGGATGTGGACACGGGTGCTACCAATAGAAAGCTCGGCTCGGATATGGCAGATAGTGTTACGGGCGGTGGGCTCCACGGCAAAGACCTCTCCAAAGCCGATGTCAGCGTAAACATTTATGCTTTTCTAAAAGCACAGGCAACGGGCAAGGTTGTAGAGCTTTGTTGTGCTATCGGTGACGATACCATTGACGGCTTACCTTACGCAACCGTTGTAGGCGCAGCTCGTGAATTTATCCATAACCTTGGCGGCTTTGAGATATTTGCGGAGTGGGGTTTGGTGTAAGCCAAGCCAAAAGAGGTGATGCCTATGAAAGAACTAAGAATCGATGTGGGGGTATATACGCTCCTGCATATCAATTTGACGGATGTGGACTTTACGGGTATCAAGGAAATCGTATTCACGGTGAAAAATGTAACTCTTGCCGATGCTCCCGCGATTATAGAACGCACTTTTACGGAGCCGGGGTTTTATGAGGTGCTGATTTCACCCAAGGAAAGCGTAAAACTTACGGACGGCGCAATGTATGATTTCAATCAAATTTTAGAGGATGGGACTAGATTGAAAATCACGGAAAACGGCAGGATTAAATTGAGAAAAAGCGTAGGTGATAGTTTTGGGTAAGCAATTATCGCAGCGTGTGGATATACCACCTCCTAAGAAAATCGATGTGGAGTGCGCCACACCTTGCCCCGATATTTCTATCAGCCATTCCTATAACCTTGCCAAAATGCGTGAGTTCGATGTCGAGCTTGACACGAAGGTCCCAAAAGTACTATCCATCCTTCCACAAATACAAACCGAAACACTCTCAAGTGTAAAAGCACGTGAAGGCGGCAGAATCTATGTCGAGGTCAGCGGCGAGCCTTCCTATATCAACCTTGAGCAGTTAAAAAATATGACCACCAAAACGGTGTTCGTGGATGACCTTGACGATACAAAAATACAAAAATTAAGCAACGAGGATATCGTTATGCTAAAAAGGAGTAAAAAATAATGGCACAGAAAAGAACACAATATGTAAAAACCGCAGACGGTCTTGAGAAACAACTCATTGCCTCGGCTGCGGATATCGTTGAAATAGATGCAATTGACGGTCTGTCGGCAAAGAACGTACAGGACGCACTTGTAGAAATTAAAGACATCGCAGACAACGGTGGTGTTACCGGGGTTAAGGGTAACTCTGAAACCACCTATCGCAAGGGTGATGTTAATATCACTCCCGCAAACATCGGTCTTGGCAACCTTACCAACGATGCCCAGGTTAAAAGAAGTGAGATGGGTGTGGCTGGCGGTGTTGCTACGCTTGGTACTGACGGCAAAGTTCCCGCCGCACAGCTTCCTTCCTATGTAGACGATGTACTTGAATTTGAAAACAACGGCAAGTTCCCCGCAACGGGTGAAACGGGCAAAATCTATGTAGCCAAGGATACCAATCTTACCTATCGTTGGAGTGGTTCCAGCTATGTAGAAATTTCGGAGTCCCTTGCCCTTGGTGAAACATCTTCTACGGCATACGCAGGTGATAAAGGTAAGGCACTTGCAGACAGGCTGGCAACGGCAGAAGGCAATATCACTTCCAACGATGGCGATATTACAGCTCTTCAGACTAGGGCAACCAACCTTGAAAACGGAACAACTCCTGCGGGCAAAGCCACAAAGCTTGCTACGGCTCGTAAGATTTCCGTGACAGGCGATGCATCGGGTAATACCACCTTTGATGGCTCGGCAGATAAGAGCATTACATTGACCCTTGCAAACACAGGCGTTACGGCAGGTACATATTCCGCCGTGGCAGTAGATGCCAAAGGTCGAGTAACGGCAGGTAATCAAATCGTGGAATGGGGTACGAGTGGACAGACCACTCCAAGTGCCAATCTTGCAGTAGGTGGCTTGTTCTTTGAACTTGTAGGATAAGGAGGCAGCTATGTCTATTTATCAACCTAAACGAAAGACCTCGTCTGGGGTTGAGGAGGTAACCTTCCCGATCAGCGCCGTGGATGGCTTGAGTGAAAAGATTGAGGGCAAGACCCTTGTAGTTCCCCGTATTCGTGTGGGAGCTGCAAACGATTATGACGGCACTATGGTTATAACCGAAACCAACCCGCTTATTTTTGCCGTAGAGATTATTGACGGTAAACTTGAGATTGGTGATGAGGTGCAAATCTGTACAAGACAACTCTTCACTTACAACGATGGCAGAAAACGCAAGTATAGGCTCCGAAGAGTATGGGGGACGATGATAGACGAGCAAAATGTAAACAATCGTTTTATTTTTGTCAGCATTTTTAATGTTTATTCAGATGCACGAAGGCTTTTCTGCACGGGTGCGGGACCAAGTCAAAACACACTCTCCCCGCTATATATAAGGGTTAGACGCCCCATATTAGTAGATGGGAGTGATGTTGACGGCAAGTTCTCCAACATCGTCACGGTATGGAAGAAATATAACCGTGGTAACAACAAAATATTTATAAAATAAAAACTTCTGACGAGAGCAGTTTTAGCTCGGCGGGCGACTGCTGAGTAGTATGTAGCTCTGTGCCCTGCACGGAGCAGTCTGTAGCTCTCGTTAGGCTTTTTATAAAGGAGTCATATGAAAACAACAACGCAAATGACACTTGTTGAAATAAACAAGCTAATTCCATATATCAACAATGCCCGAACACACTCGGTGGAGCAGATAAACAAACTGCGTTCAAGCCTTCGTGAGTTCGGGTTTATTAATCCCGTAATTATCGATAAGGACTACGGCATTATCGCAGGTCACGGACGAGTCCTTGCCGCCAAAGAGGAAGGCATCGAAAAAGTGCCGTGTGTTTTAGTGGACTATCTTACTGAAACGCAGAAGAAAGCGTACATACTCGCAGATAACCGAATGGCACTTGATGCAGGCTGGGACGAAGAGCTTTTGAAACTTGAGATTGAGGCTTTGCAAGGTGAGGCTTTCGATATCGGTCTTACGGGTTTTGACGAAAAAGACCTTGCAGACCTTTTCAAAATGGACGAGGGGGATGTTAAGGACGATGACTATGACCTCACGGCAGCTCTTGAGAAAGCAGCCTTTGTAGAAAAAGGTGATGTGTGGGTTGTAGGCAGACACCGTCTTGTGTGTGGCGATGCTACAAACGAAGAGGAAGTGGCAAAGCTAATGGACGGCAAGAAAGCAAACCTTATCTTGACCGACCCACCTTATGGTGTTTCCTTCAAGTCTTCAAGCGGTCTTACTATCCAGAACGATAGTATGAAAAACGATGAGTTTTATAATTTCCTGCTTGCTGCCTTTAAGAATATGGTGGCGCACCTGGAACCGGGTGGCGGTGCTTATGTATTCCACGCTGACACGGAAGGTCTTAATTTCCGTAAGGCTTTTATTGATGCGGGGTTGCACCTTGCCGGGTGTTGCATTTGGGTTAAAAACTCACTTGTGCTTGGTAGATCTGATTATCAATGGCAGCACGAACCCGTGCTTTACGGCTTTTTACAAAACGGTAAGCATAAGTGGTTCTCTGACAGAAAGCAGACCACCATTTGGAACTTTGATAAACCTAAACGCAACGAAAACCATCCAACGAGCAAGCCTCTTGACCTACTTGCGTATCCGTTAAAGAACTCTACGCAGGCAAACGCAATCGTGCTTGATACCTTTGGTGGTTCAGGCTCAACTCTTATGGCCTGCGAAAACTCAAATAGAATTTGTTACACGATGGAGCTTGACGAGAAATACGCATCGGTAATCCTTAGACGATACGTTGAGGACACTAGGGACAAAGAAAATGTGTATGTTATCCGTGATGGTGTGAAGATACTGTACGCAGACCTTGCAAAGGAGGTAGAGTTAAAAAATGAATAAGCTAACACTAGGCAGTCTTTTTGACGGTTCGGGTGGCTTTCCCCTTGGTGGCATCCTTACAGGCATTACACCTGTTTGGGCATCGGAGGTGGAGCCTTTTGCTATCCGCGTAACCTCTAAAAGAATGCCTTTTTTGAAACATTACGGTGATATTTCTGCTATGGACGGCAGCAAAATTGAACCCGTGGACATTATAACTTTCGGTTCGCCTTGCCAGGATATGAGTGTGGCGGGCAAACGCAGTGGACTTGACGGTAGTAGGTCAAGTCTTTTTTATGAGGCCGTCCGTATTATTAAAGAAATGAGGAGTGCAACAAATGGAAAATATCCAAGATATATCGTATGGGAAAATGTCCCAGGCGCATTCTCAAGCAACAAAGGACAAGACTTCAAAGCCGTCCTCGACTCGCTCATCGGGATTGTCGAAGAGGACACCGAGGTGCCTATGCCTGACAAGGGCGAATGGGCATACGCAGATTGCTACATGGGAAACGGATGGAGCCTTGCTTACCGAGTTCTCGACGCTCAATTCTGGGGAGTTCCCCAACGCCGCCGTAGAATCTACCTTGTCGCAGATTTTAGAGGTAGGAGTGCCTATGACATATTATTTAAGTCCGAGGGCTTGTCAGGGTATTCTGCGGAGGGCTTCCGTGCGTGGCAAAGAGCTGCCAACGGTATTGAAGAAAGCACTTGTGGCGCAAAGCTCGGCTTTGACGGATACAACGGAAACTTAACGGAAGAGGTTTCTTCCACGCTTGGCGTGAACTGTGGAATGTCCACGGGCAGGTGTGGTGTAATTGAGGAATCGTCCGTGTTTGAAAACCATAGCCAAGACACAAGGTACAAAGGTCCCCTTGAGGTAGCACCGATTGTGTCGGCTACATACGGAATGGGCGGAAACAATCAGCCTTTCGTAGTAGAAAAGGCTAGGCTTTGGAATGGTGATAAGGTAGCACCTACGCTGACAACCAAGAATGCCGGGGGCAACCAAAGAATGCCCGACATCGGTAATTTTAATTGTGTGCTAGAACCCTTCGGTATTTCCGCCAAGGACAGCAACGCAATGAAGTCTAAGAACCCCAATAGCGGTGTGTATAAAGCCAAGACGTCAAGATGTTTAGACGCCAACGGTGGTAATCCCAGTTGTAACCAAGGTGGCATTGCCGTTGTGTGTATAGACCAAGGCGGTGGCAAGTCCGGGTGCAACGTGTCCGTTGAGCAATCTCCGACACTTACTTGCACACACGGCGGTGAACCCGCTATTTGCATTCAAGGCTCCGTGATAGGTCGCAAGGACGAGAACGGTCCCCTTGGTAGTGGGTTAAACGAAGAAAAGTCCTTCACCTTGAATGCTACGGATAGACACGCAGTTTTTGCAATGACCACGGGTAGCTTTACGCAGGTGGAGGAAGAAAAATCGCCTACGCTTATGGCGAGGGACTATAAAGACCCCAATGCCGTAATTTATGCTATTGACCGTGAGGCTTACAACGCAGGAAAGAACTTCAAGAGGGGTCTTGGTGTAAACGATGACGGTATAAACCCCACGCTTACTGCATCGGGACCTTCCGCCGTGGCGTATTCCTTTGACCAGGGCGCTTGCAGAGATGTTGGCGCATTATTTTTAGAAAATACATCCAAAACGCTCACAAACGGCTCTTGCCCAGGATACCATAACGGAGTGATTGATACCGATTACGCGGTACGAAGATTAACTCCCACCGAGTGTGCAAGGCTGCAAGGTTTTCCCGATAGGTGGTGCAAAGACCTGGGAACGGAAAAGCCTACGGACGAAGAGGTTTATTTCTGGTATAAGGTATTTGAAACCCATCGCAAAATCACGGGCGGTGATAAGCCTAAAACGGATAAACAAGTCCGTGCTTGGCTCAAAAAGCCGTATTCCGATTCCGCCGAGTATAAACTTTGGGGCAACGGAGTGGCTTTGCCTTGCGTGGTTTTCGTGCTTGCGGGAATTGTATGGGCAAATGATAATTTTTCTTAAACTATGCCTAAAATGACTTGATATAATTTTTGTTTTGAGCAATATATAGTACGACCAAAATTAAAGGCGGAGGCTGATATTATGAAAAGACAATTGTCTCAAAAATTCATCGAGGAATTAAGAGAATTCTACGCACCCGGCACGAGGGTCAAGCTCGTTAAAATGGACGATATCCAAGCGCCACCCGTTGGCACGATTGGTGTTGTTTCCCACGTTGACGATATTGGCACAATCCACATGAATTGGGAAAACGGTTCTTCCCTCGGTGTAGTATTTGGTGAAGACAAGGTTGAGGCAATCGACACCGTAATCACCATTTGCTACCACAAAAAGCAGGTGTGGGTAAAAAGGCAGGATGCCATCGACTTTTTCTACTGTGGGATGTGCAACTCCGAAGGTAGTGAAAGAGAGCGTTACACAAATATTTACACCCAGCTTTTAGCAGGAAAAAACGTGTGTAAAGACACCAATTTTTAAGGCAAAAAAAGATTTAAATTCGTTGAATTTATTATCAAAATAGTAGCGAAAATGACTGGATATATATGTGTTTATGCGGTAATATACACATACAAAAAGCAAAGGAGAGCTACTATGACAAACCAAATTAAAACCCAAATCGAAGAGATGAAAAAGCAGACCATCGGGGTCGAGATTGAGATGGCAAACATCACAAGAGAAAGAGCCGTAAAGGTCATCGCAAAGTTCTTTGGAACGGAGGCTACGGTAAGACACGATGGAGGCGGCTACGATGCTTGGAGCTGCGCAGACCCCCAAGGCAGAAGATGGACAATCACAAGGGACAGCAGTATAAGAGCAAGAACCGAAAGCGAGAAAGCAGAGCTTGCAACCCCAATTCTTACATACGCAGACATTGAGGATTTGCAGGAAATTGCAAGACAACTTCGCAAGGCGGGTGCGGTTTCCAACCCTGAACACGGTTGTGGAGTTCACGTTCACATTGGCGCAAACGGACACAACGCAAAAACCCTTCGCAACCTGGCAAACATTATGGCAAGCCACGAGGCACTTTTGAGCGAAAGCTTGAAACTCGATAGCTACCGAATCAACAACTATTGCAGAACGGTTGATGCCGAGTTCTTGAAAAAGCTGAACACCCGCAAGCCTACCACAATGTCGGCACTCGCAGATATTTGGTACGGAACGCAAAACGCAAACTTCGGTAGAAGCCACCATTACAACGGTAGCCGCTACCATATGCTCAACCTCCACGCAACCTTTAGCAAAGGCACGGTTGAGTTTAGACTTTTCCAATTCGACAACCCCACGGCAGAGAGAAAGGGCGGCATTCACGCAGGACAGCTTAAGAGCTACATTCAGCTTTGCCTGGCACTTTCCGAGATGGCAAAGGTGGTAACGAAAGCAAGTAGCATTCCCCAACAGAATGACAACCCCAAATACGCAATGAGAACTTGGCTCCTTCGCCTTGGATTCATTGGTGACGAGTTTGCAACGGCAAGAGAAATCCTTACGAGAAACCTTCGCGGTGACGCGGCTTTCCGTAACGGCAGAGCGATGTAAGGGGGTGAAAATATGAAAAAATACTACTTAGCTTACGGCAGTAACCTTAATATTGAACAGATGCGATACCGTTGTCCCACTGCAAAAGTGGTGGGGACGGCTATCATAAAGGACTACGAACTGCTTTTCAAAGGCAGTAAAACGGGGTCTTACCTTACAATAGAAAAATGCGATGGTGAGTATGTTCCCGTTGGTGTGTGGGAGGTCACTCCCCAAGACGAGATAAACCTTGACAGGTATGAGGGCTATCCTAGTTTTTACTACAAAACGGAAATGACGGTCAGCCTGAAACTGCCAAGCGGCAAGTATAGGAAAATCAATGCGTTTGTATATATAATGCACGAAGATATACCCCTTGGAACACCGAGTCCTTATTATGTACACACCTGCTTGAACGGATATTTTGCTTTCGGTTTCAAGCGAGAGCATTTAATCAAAGCCATAGAAAAATCAAAAGGAGAGTCAACCGATGAAGGAAATTATTAAAACCGTATGCCCCAAGTGTGGGCAGGAGTATTCAGGGCATCCGAGCCTTTCAAGGGTAGATAATCAAACCCTTGTTTGCCCCGATTGTGGGACAAGAGAGGCTCTTGAGAGCATGGGGTTGCCCGACGAGGAAATTGAAAAAATCGTTGCAACCATTCACGCTCAACAGGTAAAATAAAAAGTTAAAATATAGTTAGCACTCCACGGAAAGGCTACCGAGAATATCGGTGGTCTTTTTCGTTGTGCTTATGGAGGTGAGAGTATCAGAAAATTAAAGAAATATACCCCGACGAAATTCAAAGCAAAGGACTCTACCTATAACAAGGCGGCTGCCGATTATGCTGTGAATTTTATTGAATGTCTATGCCATACAAAAGGCACGTGGGCAGGAAAAAAGTTCGAGCTTATTGATTGGCAAGAGCAGATTATAAGGGATATTTTTGGCACACTCAAGCCTAACGGTTATAGGCAATTCAATACTGCCTATATTGAAATTCCTAAAAAACAAGGCAAAAGTGAGCTTGCCGCCGCGGTGGCATTACTCTTAACTTGTGGTGATGGTGAGGAACGTGCCGAGGTTTACGGTTGTGCGGCAGATAGACAGCAAGCCTCGATTGTATTTGAGGTGGCGGCGGATATGGTTCGTATGTGTCCAGCTCTGAATAGGAGAGTAAAAATACTAACGGCAACCAAGCGTATCGTATACCTTCCTACGAATAGCTTTTACCAGGTGCTTTCCGCCGAGGCTTATTCCAAGCACGGCTTTAATATCCACGGTGTTGTTTTTGATGAGCTGCATACGCAGCCAAACCGAAAACTCTTTGATGTTATGACAAAGGGTTCGGGTGATGCTCGTATGCAACCGTTGTATTTCCTGATCACCACGGCAGGAACGGATACACATTCCATCTGCTATGAAACTCACCAGAAAGCCAAGGACATCCTTGAAGGTAGAAAAATTGACCCAACATTCTATCCCGTAATTTATGGCGCAGATGATGGGGACGATTGGACAGACCCCAAGGTATGGAAGAAGGCTAACCCTTCCCTTGGAATAACGGTAGGGGTGGATAAAGTTAAAGCAGCTTGCGAGTCGGCAAAGCAAAACCCCGCCGAGGAAAATTCCTTCCGTCAGCTAAGGCTTAACCAATGGGTAAAGCAGGTGGTACGGTGGATGCCTATGGATAAGTGGGATAAATGTAAAATAGCCGTTGACGAAGAGGCTCTTGAAGGTCGTGTTTGTTATGGTGGACTTGACTTATCTTCCACCACGGACATCACGGCTTTTGTTTTAGTCTTTCCGCCAACCCCGGACGATGATAAATATACGATTTTGCCGTATTTTTGGATTCCCGAAGAAAATATAACACTACGTGTTAACCGTGACCACGTGCCGTATGACCTATGGCAAAAGCAAGGTTATCTTGAAACCACCGAGGGCAATGTTGTTCACTATGCGTATATAGAGAAATTTATCGAAAAACTCGGTGAGAAATACAATATCCGCGAGATTGCCTTTGACCGTTGGGGTGCTGTGCAAATGGTGCAGAACCTTGAGGGGATGGGGTTCACGGT
The DNA here is from genome assembly GCA_017455945.1 of Clostridia bacterium. Classification (GTDB taxonomy): domain Bacteria; phylum Bacillota; class Clostridia; order Oscillospirales; family CAG-272; genus RGIG8775. Next base: position 14,142 of record JAFTLM010000291.1, read on the forward strand.
AGTTCCCTTTGGGCAGGGGTTCAAGGATATGAGTCCGCCTACAAAGGAACTTATGAAACTAGTGCTTGAAGGCAAAATCTGTCATAGCGGACATCCCGTTCTTCATTGGATGATGGACAATGTGTGTGCGAGAACCGACCCTGCGGGCAACATTAAGATGGACAAAGAAAAGTCCACGGAAAAAATAGACGGTGCAGTTGCTACGGTTATGGCGCTTGACCGTGCTATACGATGTGGCAACGATAACTCTGCCAGCGTTTATGACGAGCGCGGCATTTTATTTTTATAAAGGAGGACAAAGCAAATGGGACTTTTTAGTGGACTATTCCGTTCCAGGGATAAGCCTAAAAACAGTACGGCGGGTAGTACTTATACCTTTTATATGGGTGGTTCTACAAGCGGAAAGCGTGTAACCGAGCAAAGTGCAATGCAAATGACCGCCGTGTATTCGTGTGTGAGGATACTGTCGGAAGCTGTGGCGGGACTACCGTTGCATCTTTATAAGTACAACGATAAAGGTGGCAAGGAAAAAGCCATAGAGCATCCGCTTTATAGGATTCTTCACGATGAGCCTAACCCCGAAATGACATCCTTTATTTTCAGAGAAACCCTTATGACACACCTGCTCCTTTGGGGCAACGCATACTCGCAAATCATAAGGAACGGCAAGGGTGAGATTGTTGCTCTTTACCCCTTAATGCCAAACAAAATGAAGGTAGACCGTGACGAAAATGGTGTGCTTTACTATGAATATACGCACTCTTCGGATGAGGCGGATACGATGAAAAACACCACGGTGCGACTAAGCAGCTATGATGTTTTGCATATTCCGGGACTTGGCTTTGACGGTCTTGTCGGGTACTCGCCTATAGCAATGGCTAAAAATGCGATTGGTATGGCAATAGCCTGCGAGGAATATGGTGCAAAGTTCTTTGCTAACGGTGCTGCGCCTAGTGGTGTACTTGAGCATCCGGGTGTAATCAAAGACCCGCAGAGGGTTAGAGATAGTTGGCAAAGCACATACGGCGGAACTGCTAATTCACATAGGGTTGCAGTTCTGGAAGAAGGTATGAAATACACACCGATTTCCATTTCCCCGGAGCAGGCGCAGTTCCTAGAAACAAGAAAATTCCAAATCAATGAAATTGCTCGTATTTTCAGAGTTCCTCCCCATATGGTGGGTGACCTTGAAAAGTCGAGCTTTTCTAATATAGAGCAGCAATCGTTGGAATTTGTAAAATATACGCTTGACCCGTGGGTTATACGGTGGGAGCAGGCTTTGAGCCGTGCATTATTCACCGAAGAGGAAAAGACCTCGATGTTTATAAAGTTCAACCTGGAAGGCTTGCTCCGTGGCGACTATGTTAGCCGTATGAACGGTTATGCCACGGCAAGGCAAAACGGATGGATGTCCGCAAACGATATCCGTGAACTTGAGAACCTCGACCTGATCCCCGATGAGCAAGGCGGTAACCTTTACCTTATAAACGGCAGTATGCTACCCCTTAAAAATGCGGGTGCATTTGCAAATAAAGATACAAACAAAGAGGAGGATACGGATAAAAATGAAGAAGTTTTGGAAGTGGAAGAACCAAGCACCGACAACCGAGACCGACCTAGCAAACGAACCCCAAGAACGGGTACTTGAGCTTTACGGCACAATTGCCGAGGAAAGTTGGTTTGACGACGACATTACTCCACGAATGTTCAAGGACGAGCTGACAAGCGGCAACGGTCCCATTACGGTTTGGATTAATTCGCCGGGTGGAGATTGCGTGGCGGCAAGTCAGATTTATTCAATGCTTATGGATTACAAAGGTAGCGTAACCGTTAAAATTGACGGCTTGGCTGCAAGTGCTGCATCTGTAATCGCAATGGCAGGCACAAAGGTTTTAATGTCACCCGTTTCGATGCTTATGATTCATAATCCTATGACAGTTGCCATGGTCAATGCGGAGGAAATGCAG
>JAFTLM010000292.1 GCA_017455945.1 Clostridia bacterium
TCCGAAACGCACTCCTTAAATCAATGGGCTATACCGATGAGGATATCGAAAAGCCTATTATAGGAATCATCAATACCTGGGCGGAAACCAACCCCGGTCATTTGCATTTCAGACAGCTTTCCGAGGCTGTAAAACGCGGAGTGTGGGCTGCGGGCGGCTTTCCTCTTGAGGTAAATACACTTTCGATATGCGAGGTTTTCTTTGATATTTCAAGCCTTGTGTATAGAAATCTGCTTTCAATAACCACCGAAGAGCTTATCGAGCGTCATCCCTTTGACGACGTCGTGCTTATAGGCGGTTGTGATAAAAACGTACCCGCACAGCTTATGGCGGCAGTTTCGGCAAATAAGCCTACAATCTATCTTCCGGGCGGAGCAATGCTCCCGGGAAACTACAAGGGACAAACTCTCGTCTGCGGTACAGACAGTTTCTATCTCTATAACCGCTATACCTCAGGTGAAATAAGCCTTGAGGAAATGACCAAGCACGAGGGGTGCCTCTACGGAAGTGCGGGCGCGTGCCCGATAATGGGTACGGCAAATACCTGCCAAACCGTAACCGAGGCTCTCGGTATCGCCCTTCCTCATTCGGCGTCCTGCCTCGGCGTGTCGGCTGAAAAAATGAGAATAAGCGAAATGACGGGTAGAAGAATAGTAGACCTTGTCAATAAGGATATCAGATGTAACGATATCATCAACCGCAAGTCTATAGAAAACGCTATCCGCGTACTTATGGCGACAGGTGGATCTACAAACCTTATTATACACCTTGTGGCTATAGCGGCGAGAGCGGGCATTAAGCTTGACCTTATGGACTTTGAGAAGATAAGCCGTGAAACTCCCGTGCTTGTTAACGTCAAGCCTCACGGTACAGGTAATGTGGGCGTAAGCTTCCACGACGCGGGCGGAGTTGCTTCGCTCATGAAGGAGCTTGAACCCATGCTCCATACCGAGTGTCTTACAGTAAGCGGATTTACCGTAGGCGAAAATCTTAAAGACGTTGATATGCCTTACGATACCGATATTATCAGACCTCTCGATAATCCTATTGAGGATAAGGGCGGAATTGCTGTGCTTTACGGAAATCTTGCTCCTAAGGGTGCGGTTATAAAGAGAAGTGCGGCAAGTAAGCACCTGCTTAACCACAGAGGCCCCGCAAAGGTCTTTGAAAGCCTTGAAGAGTGCCAGAAATATCTGCTTGATGAAAATTCCGACGTTACAGCCGATACAGTGGTAGTGCTTCGCGGATTCGGTCCTTGCGGAGCTCCCGGTATGCCCGAAAACGGAAACTCCATGCCGCTTCCTCCCAAGCTTAAAAAGCAGGGAATAAACGACTTCGTCAGAATCACCGACGCCAGAATGTCGGGCGGCTGCTTTGGTACCCAGATACTTCACGTAGCTCCCGAAAGTGCCATAGGCGGACCTCTCGCGGCAGTGCGTGACGGAGATATTATCCACCTTGACGTTGATAATAACCTTATTGAGGTTGAGCTTACCGATGAAGAAATAGCCGAAAGACTTAAAGACTTCAAGCCCAAGCTTCATCCCGATATCAAACGCGGATTTGTCCGTAACTTTATCGACAACGTAACCCAGGCAGACGAGGGTTGCGATATGAAATATATGCAGTACGTGGAGGACTAACAATGAAAGAGATTAAAGGAATTTGCCCCATAATCGCCACCCCCTTCAAGGAAAACGGCGACGTAGATTATAAAGGACTTGAAAAGCTTGTAGGAGCACTTATCGACGGCGGCTGTCACGCAGTAACACTTTTCGGAATTGCGGGCGAGTATTATAAGCTTACCGACGAAGAAAGAATAAAGATGGCGGAGATAACCATCGACGTGTGTAAGAAAAAAGGCGGCACGTCTATCCTCTCTGTAACCGACCACTCAACCGAAATTGCCGCAAAACGCGCAAAGCAGTTTGAGGATATGGGCGCCGATTGCCTTATGATGCTCCCCCCCTTCTTCCTTAAACCCGGCGCAGGCTGGCTCTATGAGCACATGAAGGCTATCGGCAAAGCCGTAAGCATTCCCGTAATGGCTCAGTACGCTCCGGAGCAGACAGGCGTGGCTATCGCTCCCGATATGTTCAAAAAGCTCGGTGCTGAGTGTCCCAATATCATCTATTATAAAATAGAGTGCAAGCCCGCAGGCCCCTACATTACAAATCTCATTAAGATGACAAACCCCGAAACCACAAAGATTTTCGTCGGTAACGCCGGTTTCCAGCTTATAGAGGCGATGGACAGAGGAGCAATAGGCGCAATGCCCGGTTGCTCCATGTACGACGTTTATCTCGACATCTATAACCACTACGTAAACGGCGACAGAGCAGGTGCTATAGAGCTTCACAACAAGATTCTTCCCATGCTCAACCATATAAGACAGAACGTTGAGCAGATAATCAGCTTTGAAAAGCGTATACTTAAAAAGCGCGGAATTATCGAATCCGACTATTGCCGTAAACCCTCTTACGATACCGATGAATATTTTGATAAGCTCTTTGAGGAATTCTATGAGGAGATGGCGGCTCGCTATAACTGGTGATTATGGAAAATATCAATAAAACAGCCATAGTGACGGGGGCAGGTACGGGAATAGGCAAAGTAATAGCCTATGAGCTTGCAAAAGCGGGATATGATGTTGCCGTGCACTGTAACGGAAGCACCGACGGAGCAAACGAGGTTGCCGAACAAATACGCAAGGACTTCGGAAGAAAAGCCGTTGTAATAAAGTCAAATCTGGCACAGCTTTCGGGCGTTGACGGACTTTTTGAAGAGTTCAATAAGCACTTCGACCGCCTTGACCTCTTTGTAAATAACGCAGGTGTAACCAAGAAGTCCAAGTTCCTTGAAACCGAGGAGGATATGTTCGACCTCATCGTCAACGTGGACTATAAAGGTGCCTATTTCTGTATGCAGAGAGCCGCAAGACTTATGAAAGAAAAGGGAATCGAGGGCTCGATAATCCTTATTTCCTCCAATAATGCCAAGGCTCATTTTGCCGACGTTTCGGTCTACGGCTCGGTAAAGGCGGCAATACAGAAAGCCGCCGAGCACATGGCTATAGAGCTTGCACAGTATAAGATCCGTGTAAATACGGTCGCCCCAGGTTGGACGGAAACCGGAGCATCACGCCTTGACGATAAGGAGAGTACGTATTATAAAGTTCCCCTTAAACGCTGGGCACAGTGCGATGAGATCGCAGCGGCGATACTTTACCTTTCTGGCGATATGGCAAAATCCATAACGGGAACCACCCTCGTTATCGATGGCGGAGCCCTCCTCGTCTCGGATAAAGGCGAAAGATACGGATATTATAATCCCGAACAATAAATAAAATATAAAGGACGATATACTGAACAAATTTGTATGTCGTCCTTTTTTTAAAAAATTATTGACTTTGATTTTAGTTTGTGCTATAATGAACTTGCCAAACAAATCGAATAAAAAATTTAGGGGTATTTTTCTTTCGGGATTACTATACCTTTTTTCGACTATCAGTTTTAGAATTTGGTAAAAGTGCAAATTCCACGAACTGGTTGGCGAAGTATAAGTATACTCCTATTCCTATTCGATTTGTTTGGCGACAATTGGAGTTTGCGTTTTTCGGTGCGTTAACTTCGGTTGGCGCACTTTTTTATGTTCAAATTATGTTCAAAAAGGAGAGAAACAAATGAAACATAATATTGTAATGAAAATCGGACGTATTTTGTGTGCAATAGGAATCGGTGGAATTATTGGATTGGTGTGGGCTGGAGCTATTATTGAGTCTATGCTTGGTGCATTGGTTGTTATGATTATAATAGGCGTAATAATGATGCTTGTATCGAGTACAAGGTCTACCATTGACAGTCTTAATTCTGAAGAGTTTAGTGGGGTGCTTAAATGTCCGAATTGTGGGTTGGCTCTGTCACCCGATTGTAAGCAATGCCCTAAATGCAAAACTAATATAAAATGAGGAGTGGTTTCAAATGCCGAGAACTAAATTTACCTTCACTTTTTCAAATTTTGAAAAGGCAGAAAGCATGATAACTCAAATATTGACATCTAAGGGGTTTCAACAAAAAATTATAAATTCAGAACTTATTTGGAAAAAAGGCGGTGCACTTATGGGGGGGCAGTGCTTAAAAATTGATTATTCCGATAATCATATTGATGTGTTTGGGTGGCTGACACCTTCTTTGGGGAGTAATCAGGAATTTGCACTTACCGGTCTTACTGGTGTTATTCCGAGAAAACAGTTGCTTGGAACAATAGAACAAATAAAATTAGCGATAATGTAAAGATAAAATCCCGACACCGAAAACAAATTATTTGTGGGATATATAATTTTAAGGGGCTGCCTATGACAGCTCCTTTTTTGCGATTGAATTATAGTGTTAGCGCACATTATATTTCGTGAGAGGTGAAGCCGTTATGCCTGCGGAGGCTTCCCCGCAAACTATAATTTACCGTTCTGAGTATCATTAAGAGGCTTTTTTGAAAAAATTGTTGACTTCGATTTTAGTTTGTGCTATAATGAAGTTGCCAAATAAATCGAATAAAAATTCAGGGGTGTTTTTCTTTTAGGTTTATTGTACCTTTTTTCGACTATCGGTTTTAGAATTTGGTAAAAGCGCAAATTCCGCAAACTGGTTTGCGCACTTTTTTATAAAATTTTTAAGGAGAGGAGTGGTTTTCAATGTTTATTGTAGGTTTGTCCTTTGTTTCGTTCTTTTTACCGGTTGCAATTATAATGTTTTCAACATATAACAAAGTAACTTCAAATTCGGGTTATCAGTTTGCGAACGGTTTTTCTGAAGAAAGCGTTATGGCTATAATTATTGTTTCGATGATTTGTGTAGCAATAGGTGTAGTTTTAATGGTGTGCGGATGGGGCAAAAAAAATAACGAATCAAGATTAAAAACAATACAAAACAGGTCACAGCAAAATAATTCAAGGTTTTGTCATACGTGTAATGTTAATGTATCATCAAGTAATGAAAAATGCCCGATTTGTGGAAATGATTTAAACGGAGGTTTTTAAAAATGGCAAGAACAACAGTAAAAGCGGTGTGTAGCAATCCGCAGGAGGCAAATGTAAAGATAGAACAAATTCTTTTGGCACATAATTATAAGCTCAAAGAGGAAAACGGCGAAACTGTCTGGAAATGCGGCGTGGGTTTTTGGACTGCGATGAAATATATGAAAATAGAATTTCACGAAAATAATGAAATAGAAATTTCAGGATGGATTAGACCGGCAATGGGCTCTGAACAAGAGTTGAGCGGCTTTGTCGGTGCGATACCCAAAAAGCAGGTAATGAAAGTTATTGAAGAAATTCAAAAGGCTATAGTCTAAAACTCAGTTAATTTTATATTGGCTTTGTCCCGACACCGAAAACAAATTATTTGTGGGATAATTGAAAGCAAGGAGTCGTCTTTTTCAGACGACTTCTTTTATATTTGAATTTGATACAAAATTACTTGATTTTTTGTGTGAAGTATGATAAAATGGTTGTAATATCTATTGAAAAAGGGTGAGAAAATGAATCTTTGCGATATAAAAAACATAAAGCAGATAATGTCTGTTTTCGGAATCAAATTTCATAAGGAGTTCGGTCAAAATTTCCTTACCAATAAAATGGTGGTGGAGGATATCGCCGAGTATTGCTGTGACGGAAAGTCCAACACCATACTCGAAATAGGGCCGGGTATAGGAACTCTTACCGTGGAGCTTGCCGAGCGTTACGAAAACGTAATTTCCCTGGAAATCGACAAGGGGCTTATTCCCGTGCTTTCCTATACGCTTGACGAGTACAACAACGTAAAGGTCGTTAACGAGGACGTTATGAAAACCGACCTTGAAGCCCTGCTTGCACCATACTTTGAGGGCGGCGTTTCGGTGTGTGCAAATCTGCCGTACTATATCACCACACCGATTCTTATGAAGCTGCTTGAGTCAAAATTGCCCTTTGATTATATTACCATAATGATACAGTCCGAGGTGGCGGACAGGCTTTGTGCCAAAGCGGGAAGTAAGGACTGCGGAGCGATAACCGCGGTACTTTCCTATTACGGCGAAGCCGAGAAGCTGTTTACTGTAAACGCCGATAATTTTATGCCGCCCCCAAAGGTAAATTCCAGCGTGGTAAGAATCAAGCTTTATAAGGATAAACCCTGTAAGCCTAAAAGCGAAGATGTGTTTTTCAAGGTTATAAAGGCGGCGTTTGAACAACGCAGAAAAACTCTGCTTAACGCTCTTTCTTGCGGATTTTCGGAAATACCCAAAGAAAAACTTGCGGAAATTATAGAAAAGGCGGGACACCGTCCCGATATACGCGGCGAAAAGCTTGACGTAAAAATGTTCTGTGAGCTTTCCGACCTTATATTTGAGTTGAAACAGCAAAGTTAAAACTTCGGAAAAAAAGTCATAAACTCGGTAAATAAAGTCATTGACATTTGTGTTTATGTGTGTTAAAATTGACTTAACCTAAAATTCTCTGAACAGGAGGAAGAAA
>JAFTLM010000024.1 GCA_017455945.1 Clostridia bacterium
AATTCAACGACAACCGTTCCTATGACATTCCCGCAGGTCTGCACATAGGAAGCGTGATGGGAAAGATACGCGATATGACCACCGTAGTTGGAATGAGCTATCTTATGTACGACGAGGACGAAGAGCTTTTTGCAGATATCGTTGACGCATACGCAGATATGCAATACAGATGTGTGGAGGCGGTTCTTGAAACGGGGGCGAAATTCGATTTTGCTCATTTCTGGGAAGACGTTTGCTTTAAAAACGGTCCGCTTCTTTCCCCCGACATATTTGACGAGCTTTGCGGCAAGCATTACAAAAAACGTACCGAGCTTTGCAAAAAGTACGGAATAGACATTGTCTCGCTTGACTGCGACGGCGTGACCGAAAAGCTTCTGCCCACCTGGGTCGAAAACGGTGTAAACGTCATGTTCCCCATTGAAATAGGAGTTTGGGGCGACCAGTTTGAGGCGGCACGCAACAAGTACGGCAAGGAGCTTCTTGGCGTGGGCGGAATGGACAAAACCGCCTTCAGAAAAGACAAGGCGGCGGTTGATGCCGAAATAGAGAGACTTAAGAAACTTGTGGCTCTCGGCGGCTTTATCCCCTGCCCCGACCACAGAATTATGCCGGGAAGCAAATTTGAACTGGTACAGTATTACGCCGAGGAAATCAAGAAAATAAGGATTTGACAAGATCAAAACAGGTCTTAAAAATGAAAAATTCAATTTTGTTCAAAGAGACGAATTTGGTAATCGAAGAACTTAATATTTCCCCCGCTGACTACGAGCAAACAGTTTGTTACGACAGCTTTGCCGAGATATGCGTGGTTGTATCGGGCAACGGCATATACCGAGTTTTGGGAAAGGAAATCCCCTGCAAGGAGGGCGACCTTTTCGTAATAAATTCGGGAATTTCTCACGGATATTCGGCACAGGAAAACGGCTTGACCCTGAGAAAGATCACACTAAACCTCGGCTGTTTATTAAAGGACGACAAAGAAGCCTTCGACAACAGCTGTTACGGCGTTTTCAGCGAAAACCCGATTATGGCTTACGCTATGCTTAACGCCGAGGCAAAAGCCGATTTTGACAACCGCTTGGAAGCAGTAAAAAACGAGCTTGGCGAAAAACGCGACGGTTGGGAATGTGCCGTAAGGTTTCACATATCGCTTTTGCTGATAAGCCTGGGACGCTACATAAACGAGGCTATAAAAAGCGAACGTCCATTTATGACAAAAGAATGGGGTATGGTATCTGCCGCAATAAATTTCATAATGGAAAACTACGGCGACGGCACGTTTACACTTGAAAGCGTTGCGGCGGCTCTCCTTGTCAGCTCCTCAAAGCTAAGCAGATATTTCAGAGAGCTTACGGACAGTTCTTTTTCGGAATACGTCCGCAAGGTAAGACTTGACAAGGCTTGCGAGCTCTTAAAAGACACCGAAATGCCAATCGAGGAGATAGTAACCCACTGCGGATTAAAGGATATCCCATCATTTTACAGGGTGTTCAACACCTACACCGGCGTAACTCCCGGAACGTACAGAACCAATGAAAAAAATAAAAAATTATATAATACAAAAGGAGAAAAAATTATGATTATTCTTTCGGAAATTTCAACACAGCTTCAGGCAGGAAAAGCAAAACTTGTAAAGGAAATGGTTCAGCAGGCTATAGACGAGGGTGTATCCCCCGAGATCATACTCAAAGATGGACTTCTTCCCGGTATGAACGTGGTTGGTGAAAAGTTCAAGAACAACGAAATCTTCGTGCCCGAAGTACTTATTGCGGCTCGTGCTATGAAGCAGGGTGCCGACCTTCTCAAGCCCCTTCTTATACAAGAGGGTGTTCCCGCTGCCGGCAAGGTCTGCATCGGTACGGTACACGGCGACCTCCACGATATAGGAAAGAACATTGTAAAAATGATGCTTGAGGGCAAGGGCTTTGAGGTTGTCGACCTTGGAACCGACGTTCCCGCCGAGACCTTTGTAAAGACCGCTATTGACGAAAAATGCGACATCATCTGCTGTTCCGCTCTTCTTACAACCACTATGGGCGTTATGGAGGACGTGGTAAAGGCGGCTGAGGCTGCAGGCATCCGCGGCAAGGTTAAAATTATGGTGGGCGGCGCCCCCATATCCCAGGAATTCTGCGACAAGATAGGCGCAGACGCATACACCACCGACGCGGCAAGCTGTGCCGAGCTTGCGCTTGAGCTTTGCAAATAAGACTATGAACATTTATAAATTTCTCAAAGACGCGGCAAACGCCGAAAACAAGCGTGCGTTGCCCATCCTTTCCTTCCCCGCCGCGCAAAAGCTGGGCGTTTCGGTAAAGGAGCTGGTAAGCAATCCCGAGCTTCAGGCAAAGGCTATGGCTACAGTTGCCGCAGAAACCGACACACTGGCGGCAATAAGCCTTATGGACCTCTCGGTTGAGGCGGAGGCTTTCGGTGCGGAAACCAAATTTTCCGACAACGAGGTTCCCGTAATCGTGGGTCAGCTGGTCTGCGACGAAGAAGGGGCAAACGCACTTGCCGTTCCCTCTCTTGACAGCGGACGTGCAAGGGGCTGTGCCAAGGGCATTGCAATGGCAAAGGAGCTGATTAAAGACAAGCCGCTTATAGCGGGTATGATAGGTCCTTACTCTCTGGCAGGACGCCTTATGGACGTTACCGAGATAGTTTATCTTTGCTTCGACGAGCCCGACACCGTGCACACGGTGCTTTCAAAGGCGACCGAATATCTTATTTCCTACGGCAATCTGCTCAAGGAGTCCGGGGCTGACGGAATTATGATAGCCGAGCCCTTGGCGGGCATTCTGAACCCCGGTATGGCGGAAGAATTTTCTGTTCCCTACGTGAAGAAGATAGTTGACGCTCTGCAGGACGAAAACTTTGCCATAATATACCACAACTGCGGAAACGCCGTTATAGGTATGCTTGACGAGATCTTTTCCCAGGGTGCGGCGGCTTACCTCTTCGGAAACGCCGTGGATATGGAGGCTGTGCTTAAAGCCGCTCCGTCCGACATCATTTGTATGGGCAACATCGACCCTGTAAGCGAGTTTGCCGACGGAACTCCCGAATCTATGACGGCAGCGGTAAACGACCTGCTTGCCGGATGCGGAAAATACCAAAACTTCATTCCCTCTTCGGGCTGTGACATTCCCGCACACGCAAAATGGGAGAACATAGACGCATTCTTTAATGCATTTAAAAAGTAATATGAAAAACAAAATTTTTGACATACTGACAGCCGAGGCAAAAAGCCTCGGCTCATTCAAATCCAATATTATTCCCACAAGTGCCATCGCAACCGACCGAAGCTTCAGGGCTATGTGCGAAGCCAATTCCTGCGGCGTGTACGGCAAATGCTATATGTGCCCTCCCGACGTGGGCGGCATAGACGAGCTGATGGCGGAGATAAAAAACTACGACTATGCTTTGGTATATCAGGTGGTAAATACGCTTGAGGACAGCTTTGACTTTGAAGGAATGGCAAAGGCGAAAAAGGATTTTTACGGCACTTCGAAGAAGCTCCGCAAGGTCTTTTCGGATATGAACATATCACACGCCCTGCATCTCGGTGCGGGGGGCTGCGGAGTTTGCCCCACCTGTGCCAAGCGGACAAACGAGCCCTGCCGTTTTCCGCATCTCGCCACGCCCTCGCTTGAGGCTTACGGAGTAAACGTGTCCGAGCTTGCAAAAGCCGCGGAT
>JAFTLM010000293.1 GCA_017455945.1 Clostridia bacterium
AATATTTAGGATAGGCGAGACAAATTTTCGTAGCAATATGCGGATATTGCAAGGAAATTTACCGAAGCATATACAAATATTTGCCGATATAAACCTTATCGGTTCGAGTCCACTTAGGCTACAAAAGATATCTGATTTACTCCGACAGGTATGCTATGCACCAAGGAGGAAAAAACGAACAGAAAGGATGAATTACTATGAAAAGTAATCCGCACAAGCTCACCGTAATTGACGGTGAAACACTAATGGACAAAAGACTTCCGCCTACGAAGTTTTGCGTCGACACACTGCTCCCCCAAGGGCTCTGCATCCTTGGCGGTTCGCCCAAAGTAGGCAAATCATGGATGGTGCTTGACCTATGCGTCCGTGTCGCCCAAGGAGCGCCTTTGTGGGGGCTTCCAACCTCTAAGGGAGCTGTACTCTACCTCTGTCTTGAAGACAGCCAGAGGCGCATCCAGGAGCGTCTGAAAGCCATCACGATTTCTCGTGATGGCTTATTTTAATATTTAAACCTGAGCATATTCCACGAATGCTTTTTAAGCAGTATTGTTCCGTCCTCGGTGAGGGGGACTTCATCAGGAACAACTCTTTGGCAGTCCTTGTCGTTGCAGGCTGTAAGGTCGTCTGAATAGAGCTGTATATGCTCAATAAGCTTGCAATTTTCATAATTTTCCGCAGAAAGCTCAAGCTCCATATCCTCGTCAAGGGAGCGGTTTGCGGCAAATACAATCAACTCGCCCTTGTCGGTATTATCGATTACAGAGCTGTAAAGGAAGGGGTATTCTTTGTTATTTTTCGTGTGGTAATTATCGCATTCCACAATAGTGCGAAGCGTTTTTCCGCGCCCGTAATTTGAAGCGTACATAAACGGATAGAAGATAGTCTGCATCCAAGTGCTTCCGCCGTTTTCGGTCATAATGGGAGCGATAACGTTTACAAGCTGCGCAAGGCAAGCCATTTTTACTCTGTCGCAGTTATTTTGCAGAGTCATCAACAGACAGCCCACAAGCAAGGCGTCTTCAAAGTTGTATACGTCCTCCAAAAAATGGGGAGCTTTTGTCCATTTTTCGGGAGCTGAGGTTGCTCCGATGCTCTTCCATACGTTCCACTCGTCAAAGGAGAGGTTTACGGTTTTCGTGTGGTGCTTTTTTGCCTTTATGGCGTCGCAAATGGCAGCCGTTCCTTTTATAAAAAGATCCATTTCTTCGGCTCTTGCAAGGAAGCTTGGGGTGTCGTTTGCTTTATTGTTGTAGTAGCTGTGAAGGGAAACGTAATCGATGTAATCGTAGGCGTGGTCAAGCAGGGTAAGCTCCCACTCACCAAAGGTTTTTTGATAGGGCCCCGAGCTTCCGCAGGCCACAAGCTCGATAGAGGGGTCTACCATCTTCATTACTTTCGCGGTCTCGGTCGCAAGGCGGGCGTACTCCTGCGGAGTCTTTGCTCCAATCTGCCATCTTCCGTCCATCTCGTTGCCAAGGCACCAAACTTTAATGCCAAAGGGCTTTTCAAAGCCGTTTTTGCGACGGAGATTTGCGTAATAGGTGTCGGTATCGGCATTGCAGTATTCGATACAGTTTTTAGCGTCCTCAACACCGCGCGTGCCAAGGTTTACCGCCATCATGACTTCTGTGTCGGCTCGCTTTGCCCACTCTTGAAATTCGTCGATTCCTACCTCGTTTGTTTCAATAGTAAACCAGGCAAGATCCTGCTTTTGCGGGCGCTTCGCTTTGTCGCCGGTGCCGTCTTCCCAATTATACCCCGAAACAAAATTGCCTCCGGGATAGCGTACTATCGGAACGTTGAGCTTCTTAACAAGCTCAATAACATCGCCTCTGAATCCCGCGTCGTCGGCGGTGCTGTGCTCCGGCTCGTAAATTCCGTTGTAGACAGCTCTTCCGATATGCTCGATGAATGAGCCGTAGATTCTTTTGTCTATTTCACTTATTATAAAATTTTTGTTAGCCGTTATCTTAGCTTTCATATTCTGCCTCCTTATTTTTTCGGTACTTCTATTATATCAGCTTGACAAAATAATTTCAATGTGCTATAATGTCAAAAAACTGATATATTCTGCTTTTTGGAGATGTGATATGGAGATAAATAACGTAGGCTACAAATTTGTTCACGGCGGCAAATTTTCTGTTAACCGCCCCCGAGGTTCCGGTGATTATGCGATTTTGTTTTTAAGAACGGAGGCGATTTTTACTTTACGCGGAGCCGATATCCAAGCCGATGCCCAGTCTTTTATACTCTACAAAAAGGGGACTCCGCAGTTTTTTCGCGCAAATGGCGAAAGCTTTGTAAACGATTGGGTACACTTCAGCCTTGATGGCGAGGAGGAAAATCGCATAACGGAAATGGGAATTCCATTTGATACGCCCGTGCGTATAGGTGATATATCCTTTTTTTCAAAGATAGTGAAAAGCATGTATCAAGAGAAGTATTCAGCCAATCCGTTGAAGGATGAAACGTTAAATTTGTATATGGAGCTTATTTTCATAAAGCTTGCGGAAGCGTTGCGCTTCCCGTCAAGCGAAAAATACAATCCCCATTACGGCAAAATAGCAGAGATAAGAGCGAAAATATTCAACGATCCCGCCGCAGAGTGGACGGTGGATGCCATAGCCGAAACGCTTGCGTTCAGTCGGTCATATTTTCAGCACCTTTATAAACGATTTTTCGGCACTAATATCTCCTCGGATATAATATCCGCCAGAATAGAAAGAGCTCAGTACCTGCTTTCAAGCACTGATTACGGGGTGGCTTATATCGCGCGCGAATGCGGATATAAAAACGACGTTCACTTTATGAGACAGTTTAAAAAAGAGGTTGGAATTACCCCGACCGAGTTCAGAAAAGAGAACGGTACGCTCTTGAATTCCAAATATAAAGACGAGCAAAAAGCACCGTATTTTATTCCTCATACTACTTGACAAGATATAAAGCTATGCGGTTTTCTTGCGGAAAATGATTAAAAAAGCAAGAATACCATATTTACATTTTCGCCTTTCTGTGATAAAATAAAAAAAGGAAGGTGACAGATTAGCAACCAAACCATAGAAATACTTGAAGATATCGAGCGCAGACTCGATCCCGAGGCAGAGGACGATGAGCTTATCGTCGGATTCAAGGGAATCTTTAACGATATGTACTGCCGCGACATCTCCAAAAAGATACGCGCGGGATACAAGCAAAAGCAGACACTTGGCAAAAAGCTTGGCTACAACAAACCCGAGATTGCCCACCGCTACCTTTGGGAAAACACATGCGTCAAGCGAGTGCTTCAAAATGAGTTCTACACAGGAACCCTTGTCTGCCATAAATCCTACACCAACAAAATAAATCACGTGCGAAAGGAGCTGCCGCCCGAGGAGCACTTCCGACACGAAAACTTTGTGCCTGCAATAATATCAAGAGAGATATGGGAACAGGCACAATTTTTACTGTCAGAAAAGGTGAAAACAAACGTAAGAGCATCAAGCGGAAAGCCCTGCCACCGATACACAGGCTTGATAAAATGCGGTGACTGCGGTTCAAGCTTCACCTGTCAAACAAGACGGTGGAAAGACCAACCCGAAAGGTACGAATACGTATGCAACGGCTACCACCGATACGGTAAAGACAACTGCATTTCTCACCGCATCGTACGACGAAATGTTGAAGAAGTGTGAGGACGACATCACGACCTTAACCGAGCAACTGGACTCCATTCGCAATTATGAGGCAACGATAAAAAAGAGGAAAGCCTCGAAAATGTAGTATTTTCAAGGCTTTCGGATGGTGCGGGCGAAGGGACTTTGGAACCTGGCTTGCGGTTAGTTTGGAGATTTCGGAAATTTATTCTACGCAAGCCCGCAACGCCTGCGGCGTTGGAGTTCAAGTATTTTTTCTCGATAGCAACAAAAATGAGAGGCACGTTGTACCTCTCGTTTTTGTTGGTGCGGGCGAAGGGACTTGAACCCATATGAAATTGCTTTCACTGGAACCTGAATCCAGCGCGTCTGCCAATTCCGCCACGCCCGCGTATTAAGTTTTTTGCCGCTAAATTTTACTCGGAACGGCTCTCCGAGGCGGGGTTTAATTCAACTAAAGTTTACTCAACCCGGTTATCACGCGACTATTATTATACACAATTTCTTTAAAAAAGTCAATAGGTTTCAAAAATATATTTTTCGAATCAAACAAAAGGAGAGGTTTGTCTGAGCCTCTCCTTTTATTCTCCGCTGTTTGCGATGCTTTTTCCGAGGGCTTTAAACAATGCGACCAGTCCCGAAACAAGCAACAGGATTCCCGAAAAGACTGCGGGAATCATCAAAAATGTCGAAACGTACAAGCCTGCCGTAACCAGTGCCGACGTTACGGCATTCAGGGCTTTCGGGAAAAGGGACGCCAACACCAGGTTGAGTGCAAGCAACACAATAGATATAACCGCCAGTCCTTTAAGCCCGCCTTTTATATCCGAGCTGCTTATTTCCATATGGATAGCTATGGCTACGGCAAATATCACGCATATCCACCAACGCCAATTTACAAAATTATGAGGAGCAAATATTGCCGCCAGAATACCGATTATACTTTTGGGAATCTCGAATATAAAGTTTTTTAAAGAGACGTTCATTATATTGACCCCTTCGGCTATAAGCCTGTTATACATACCGGGGGTAAGGATTCCCACAAACAGGGTTACGAACAGTCCGCCCACGATAATTGGGGCAATTCCTATAAAGAAATTTCCCATTTGATTATACAAATTCTTTCGGTTATAGGTATGCTCCACGTACCCAAGCGTACGCGAACGCATTTTCGTATTATATATTTTAATTTCGACTATTCTGTGACCGAAAATCAGGCACATAAGTGCGTGAGACAGCTCGTGAATCGGTGTTCCGATGATACCTGTGATGCGGACGATAAAAAACGCCGACTTTCCTATGCAGTCATAGAAGCAACGGTTACACAGCGAAATAAACATTCCGAAGCCGCCGATCACTCCCGCAGTAAATATTATCTGAACAAAGAGTGCCGCGAAAGCATTAAGCAAAGCACTTACCACGGTATCACCTCCCAAAATCCGATTAATTTATCAAATAAATTATAACCGAAATGCGGGATTTTGTCAATACGGTGGGAGAATTCTCAAAATTTTGTCGAAGAAAAGTCTTTATACACTCCGAAAAAGGCTGTCACGGCAGACAGCACCGCGGAAGCTGTTCCGACGATGAGAAGTTGTGTCCAGCCGCCCATACGGCAAACCGACCTCAAAAGCAGGCAACACACGGCGGCAAGAAGTGCCGCAAAAAAGGTTCTTAATATCGGAACGAAAAAGCGTTTTGGCGAACAGGAAAAAACTCTCCCCGCAAAAATCGGAACGGCTACCGAATACCATATTATCTGAGAAAGACAGGAAAGTGCAGCCAATCCTATGGCTCCCAACGGAGAAAAATACGCCACAAAGAGTGCCGACGCCAGAGACACGAAGCTTGCACCGAGAAAGATAAGCGACAGCTTGCGTGTTCGGTTCATCACCATAGCCACGTGGATTATGGGGGTGGCACAGGCGAGCGAAAGAATCGGCAAAACGAGAAATACAGACAAAACTATAAGCAAAGGGCTCGATTTGTTCCCGAGCCAAAGGGCAAAGAAATCACCGCAAAAAACACAGCCGACGGGCACCGAAACAGCGGCAAAATAGCCCACCACCCGTTGGTCGCGAACCAGTGAATCCCGCAAGCGTTTGCTCTCGCCCCGCGCAAAGCATTTGGCACTGATTGGCACAAAGATTGCGGCAAGGGTAAGAATTACGCCGCTCAAGGAGTTTGAAAAGACGAACGCCACCGAATACGTTCCCGATATTTCGGGCTTCAAAAATATATTTGAGACAACGAGGAAGGCACCGCTCATCATAACCGAAGCTATGTGATTGAACGAATACCACAGCCCCGAAGCCGAAAGCTGACGCACGGAGGAAATTGAAAAAAGCTTTTTTGAGAGCTTAAGTGACGGCACAAATTTCTTGGTTGCCGCCACCTGCAAAAGCAGAGAAACAAGGCTTGAAGAGAGCATAGCTATCCCCACGCCTGCCATTGAGGGCTTAAAGAGTTTAAGCAGTAAAAGCAGTGTCCCCGCCTTCGTCACAGCCCCCGCAAGCCTCTGCCCCGCCCTAATATCGAGGCGGTTTGTGATATAATAGACGCTTCCGAAAGCCGCAGCCACCGCATCTGAAATCACCGAAAGGAAGGCAAGCGTCATAAAGATACAGACGTCTCCTGTAGCACCGCTCGGAACCGACAAAAAGCGGTAAGAAAACGCCGAGGCTATCAACATAGGAGCCAACAGCACCGACGAAAGTATCAAGTTTGAAAAAAAGGCTGTGGAAAAATATTTTGACGCTTCGCTAAAATTTCCTCTTTCGGCTTCTATGGCAATATACCGTGAAGAGGTGGAGTTGATTATTCCGAAAATCACGGCGAAAACGGTTGCCAGTTCAAGCACCACGGGATACAGCCCGTACAGCTCCAAGCCAAGTCTGTCAATCAGAAAAGGGGTAAGCAACAGTGCGATTCCTGCGGAAACAAGGTGCTCTGAAATTCCGCAGATGAAATTAAAAACGATTCTTTTGGAAGAACGCACTTCGGAAACAAGCGTTTGATTCATATTTTCTCCTCCGAGACAAAAAATTCAATATTTCTCTTGTCTATTCTTTCCCAAAAAGATATTTTTTATTTGCTCAAATTAACTTTCAACGCAAAACACCGACGTCTGAACAACGTCGGTGTTAAAGGTCGTATTGTCAATCAAGGCTCCAGTCCAAGCGACGTCAAGAGCTTTGTCGTTCTGTCTACCTCTGATTCTTTTATTGAATCGGAAACCTTCATTTCCTTCGCAAAGCGCTTTGTTCCACCCTTGAAAAGCAGAGCGAACCATCTCCTGACTTGGTACACCGGATACAGCCACGGATGCTTTTGCAGCGATGGATACTGCTCTTTAAGCTTTCGGGGCGAAAGGAAAATTCTCGACAAAACGTATGCGAACTTCCCTTTCCGTTTGGTATACTCAACGGTTATCGCATTGTCAAGAGTTCCGTAAGCACCGCCCATAAGTACATAGCGTTCAAGATCCTCGGTAATCTCACTGTGTTTGCCGTTTCCGAACCAAGCCGAGGCAAGCTCGGTCACGGCATCGGAAAATTTAACCAATCCCGTCTCTTTCAAAAAGCGGTTTTGGCTGCCGAATATAAATTCGGGGTACTTTGACATAACAAACACGTCCAGAACAGCTTTCACTCCGCATCCACCGTGCTTCAGATGCTTTGCCGCGTGTGCAATATGGTAAAAAGCAAACGTCTCGGGCGACAGAAAATATCGGTATTCCGCGTCTGTGCCTTTCTCGGCTGTCTCCCAAGCC
Organism: Clostridia bacterium; assembly: GCA_017455945.1. GTDB lineage: Bacteria > Bacillota > Clostridia > Oscillospirales > CAG-272 > RGIG8775. The sequence continues at coordinate 7,405 of JAFTLM010000293.1, forward strand.
AACGCCGTAAGGTTTGGAAGATATTCCTCGTCGTCCAAGCGGAAATGAAGCTCCAGGTGAACCCCGGAGGGGGTAAAGAGAGACACGTCGCGGTTGCTTTTCTTATCAACGGTATAGTTAAGCTTTTCAACAAGCAGCGCAACGGCACCGCCGCAGGCTTCCTCTTTTACAAGAATATCTATATCACAGCTCATTCGCAGGTGACGCTCCGGATAAAGGTCGCGGATAACCGAACCCTTAAGAGGAATATGAGATATCTTGTTTTCGTCAAACAGACGGCACACGGAGTCGAGCTCCGCATCAAGTCTGTCCACGCGGAATATCGCCTTCAATTCCTCTTTTGTAATTGCGTCGGAAAGTCTTTGATTTTCCGTGATTATTCCGAGTTTTTTAAGTCCTTCTGCAACAAAGTGCACCATATCGTGAAGCTCTGCAAGCGAACAGACTTTGGCAAGATTTTCGGGTTTTTGCAAGCTTTCGGAGAGTGTGGCAACGTCAAATCCGCCCTCGCCCATAGCGGCACGGACCAGTGCGAAAAAATTCTCTTTGGTGTTCTGCATAACTCTCCTCCTTATTTTTATTTACAGTATTTTTTCAAGTATATCGGCTATCTTTTCCGAGGCTTTTCCGGTTCCGAAAACCTCGCTTGAACGTGCGGTTTTCAAATATTTCTCGCTGTCCTCATAAAGCGAAACAAACTCGTTGTACACGGTATCCGCATCGCATCCGACAGCCCTCAGAACGCCTGCTCTTACTCCTTCGGGGCGTTCGGTCACGTTTCGCAAAACGAGGGTGGGAACTCCCAGTGCCGCCGCCTCCTCCTGTATTCCGCCCGAATCGGTCAAAATTACGTAGCTTCTCGCCATAAGATTGTGAAACACCGAAAGCTCAAGAGGCTCGCAAAGTATGATGTTTTCTGTGTTTCCAAGCTCCAAGCAGGCGATTTTGGAAACGGCAGGATTCTTATGTACAGGACAAATAACGCACAGCTCTCTGTATTTCTCTGCTATCCGTCTGACCGCGGAATATATGTTATACAACGGTTCCCCTATATTTTCTCTTCTGTGTGCGGTAAGAAGCAGAACCCGTTTCTTTTTGGCTATGTCGGTCAGTGGGTGCGAAAAATTCTCTTTAACCGTTGATTTCAGGGCGTCTATTCCCGTATTTCCCGTTACAAATATATTTTTTTCTTCGACTCCCTCTCGCAAAAGATTTTCTTTAGCGCTCTCGGTAGGTGCGAAGTGAAGCGACGCTACTGTATCAATAAGCCTTCTGTTGAACTCCTCGGGAAAAGGCTCCTTCAAATTGTAGGTTCTCAACCCCGCCTCCACGTGGCCTATGGGAATCTTTTGATAAAAGGCGGCAAGTGCCGCGGCAAACGCCGTGGTGGTGTCACCGTGAACCAAAACCAACGACGGGAGGCTATCCTTAAACAAACGCGAAGCCTCGCAGAGGACACGTTCGGTTATATCCGACAGCGACTGCCCCTCACGCATCAAATTCATATTGACGTCGGGCACCACGCCGAAGCCGTCCAGAACTCCGTCAAGCATCTCTCGGTGCTGCCCCGACACAATGATTTCGGTTTGCAGGATTTTTCTTGATTTCAGCTCGTTTATCAGCGGACAGAGCTTTATCGCCTCGGGACGCGTCCCAAAAACAAAAGATATTTTTTTCATACGTTTACCGCCAAGCTTTGAATTTTACGGTAACCTCTGAAAAAGCACGCCGAATAGCCCGATTTCAGAGATTGCCTTATATCAAAAATATGCGGAAAAATCAAAAAATATCAGATATTTACACTTAATTTTATCATACAAGCCCTTTTTTGTCAACCGTTTTTACGCTGTTAGTAATTTAATGGCAAAAACTTGTTGACAAATCAACAAGTTTTTGGTATAATGATAAAGGCTTGTTGACAAATCAACAAGGCGTGAAGCTTTAAAAGTTTCATAAACTTATCAAAAAAGGGAATAAATAACTACACAACTCCATAAAACAAATCCTATCGCCAAAACCGAATTTTATTACAGAACAGGAGTAATCTATGAGAAAATTTAAAATCGTTGCCGACTCGTCTTGCGACCTTTTTGAGCTTAAAAACACAGAATTTGCCTACGCGCCTATGAAGGTCATTACTGCCGACAAGGAATTTGTTGACGACAGAGCGCTTGACGTGGAAGATATGGTAAGCTATCTGTACAAATACAAAGGCAAATCCAAGTCATCCTGCCCCAATACGGCGGACTGGCTGAACGCCTTCGGAGATGCGGACGACATTTTTTGCGTAACCATTACCAGCGGACTTTCGGGAAGCTATAATTCCGCCTGTGCCGCAAAGCAGATGTTCGAATCGGAAAATCCGGGAAAACGCGTACACGTATTTGATTCGCTTTCCGCAGGTCCGGAGCTTGTGCTGATAATTGAAAAAATCGAAGAATGCATCAAATGCGGTATGGATTATGAGGACATATGCGACAAAGTACATCAGTATATGAAAAAAACCGGGCTTCTCTTTATCCTGAAATCGCTGAAAAACTTTGCCAACAACGGCAGAGTCTCCCCCATTGTCGCCAAAATTGTGGGCATTGCGGGCATCTGTATTGTCGGAAAAGCAAGCGAACAAGGCACCCTTGACCCAAAGCACAAATGCAGAGGAGAAGGGCGTTCTCTCGAAACCCTGGTAAAAGAGCTTGAATCGGAAGGCTTCAATTCGGGAAAGGTAAGCATCGGTCACTGCCGGAACGAAACCGCCGCAGAGCAGTTGAAATCTCTGATTCTTTCAAAATTCAACGCCGCAAAGGTTGAGATACACCAATTAAAAGGCTTATGCAGCTTCTACGCCGAAAATGGCGGTGTGCTGGTCGGCTTTGAAAAAGCATAACAAAGAAATATGACCAATCAAAAAGGTAACCCCAAAAGCTCACGTTCCCTCCGTGACCCCGGGGTTACCTATTATTTTTTGAATTTGTTTATTATCGCCTCGGCGGTTTTCAGTCCGTCAACGGCAGAGGAAACG
>JAFTLM010000294.1 GCA_017455945.1 Clostridia bacterium
CATCGAAGACAAAAGATTCAGCAATCAGTTTTGGAAACTCATTCGCTATGTAGAAGGTTTTGACCGAGGTTTTGCAGCCGAGTTCAGAAGGATAGAAAAGGTGTTGACCACAGGTGAATAAGCGATGAGAACCATAATTCACCTTGACAAGAAATACGTTTCTATATGGCTCACTCGCCTCGAAGCACAAGATGAAAAGGTTTGTGAATCGCTGAAGCCAATCTTTCGAGACTTCAAAAAACAAGGCTACCAAGTAGTAGTCTTTGAGTCAGGAACCGGCGAACTCGTAGAACTCACAAAGTGTCTACTCGAATATAACGCCATGCATTGATTTATTCACAAAAATATGGTATAATTATCTCATCGACAAATAAGAATTTGCAGGAATAATTAGTAATTCCACTTAGATTCTCCAAATAGGGGATGTTGTTTTTCAGAGAAAAGAGGTATGCTTTTTCTACAAACAACAAACGGAGGTAGAGAAAATGAATCAACAAGCAACGGGAAAGTTTATAGCACAAAAAAGAAAAGAGAAAAGCCTTACACAGGAACAGTTGGCAGAAAAGCTTGGAGTATCTAATAAAACCGTTTCGAAATGGGAAACAGGCAAATGCATGCCCGATTACTCTGTCGTAAAAATCTTATGTGAAGAATTAGAAATTACAGTTGCAGAGCTGATGGATGGAGAAGCTGCCGAGGAAAGAAGTGTTCGCGCATATGATGACGAGCAAATCATGGATTTGCTGAAAAGGACACAGGATTTGGAAAAGCAAAAAAACTTGCTTTACGGAGTGTTACTTATTGTAATGGGAATTGCATTGCAGGCACTTTCTTATACGCTTGGCGGTTCCAATGTAAAAGATTTTTTCTCAGGACTTCTATTGGGAATATCAATCGCTGAAATGCTGGTTGGTATTTATGTGGTTGGAAAAGGCATAGCTGGTCGATAAATTCCAATTTGTCGGGGGGATTGCACCAATAACCAAAACATAATATAATACAGCCCATCGAGGAGTTTTTCTTCGGTGGGCTTATTTTTATTGAAAAAACTCAAAAAAAGTGATAAAATATAGTAAAAAGCTCTTGACAAACACGATGTTTTGGTGTATTCTATTACGATTTATCGACCAACGATAGATGGGTGGCTTGGGATAGAAAGGATTTTTGATATGTACAGATATGTTGAAGACAAAGAATTTTTAAGACGCGCCCAAAATTGTTGCAGTGACCTTATGCACGAATTGGAAGAGGAACTCCGAGAAAACGGTATCAATTCGCAGTTTTTCTTGGTAGGTAGCGGTGCCAGAAATATGGTAACGCAAAATGCTGATGAAGCTATCGATTTTGACTATAACCTTAACATCATCAGCTGCGAAGACTTCCACGATTGCAAAACGATAAAGCACGAGGTGCTTGTGGCATTTAACAAGGTTATGCGCCGAAACAACCTAGCAGATGTTGACGACTCGACTTCCTCAATCACCACGAAGAAGATACATTTTCGTGACGACCCGGACATCGAGTTTTCTATGGACGTTTGCATCGTAACGCTTGAAACGGACGGAAGGTGGCTTCGCCTTATACACGAAAAAGGAATTAACACATATTACGACCGATATTATTGGAATATTGCGCCACACTCCAAGGATTACACGGACAAGGCTAAAGCAATAAAATCAGTTCCCGGTTGGTGGGACAAAGTCAGGGCGCAGTATCTAAAAATCAAGAACCGCTATTTGACGCAGAATGACCATGACCATCCCTCCTTTACTTGCTATATTGAAGCTATACACAACGTATATCACGAAATGCGAAACAAAAACATAATATGACACACAGCCCATTGAGGAGTCCACCTCGGTGGGCTTTTTTTGTTATCTGTCCGTCAAAATACAAGAAAATGAAAGTGGGGGGTTGACTTTTGCCACTTCCCGTGAGTTTAGGGTGGAGGTGGTATTATGACAACCAATGAAAAAGAACAGATAATAGCGTTAAAAAATCGAGGATTAGGATGCAATCGCATTGCAAAAATATCAGGAGTTCCGCTCGGAACGGTCAAATCATTTTTAAGTAGGACGGATATTAAGCCCCCGGAGCTTCCCACGGGTGTGTGTTTGGCTTGCGGTAAGGAGATCCACAACACGGCAAACGTTAAAAGCAAGCGTTTCTGCTCCGGGGCTTGTAGGCAGAAGTGGTGGAATGCACACCTATATTTAGTGAATCGGAAGGCGTTTTATGACTTCACCTGTCCCCACTGCGGTAAAAAGTTCACAGCTTACGGCAACGACCACAGGATTTATTGCTCACGAGAATGCTATGCGGAGGCGAGGAGAAAGAATGGAAAATTATCAGAACATTATCATGTATAAATTGGCTATGCATATGGCTGAAGATATGAAAAATAGGGGTATTATTACCGAGGAAGAATACGTCACTATTGAACAAAAAATGTGCGAAAAATTCTCCATAAAATCTACCTCTATATACCGCAATATGACTTGATATATAAGTGTTTTAGAGGTAATATGTGACTACCAAAAAAGGAGGTATTTATGCGAGTAATTCAAGATGTTACACCCAAACGGGCAACAGAACTGAAAAGGCTCCGCGTTTGCGCCTACGCACGTGTCTCTTCTGGCAAGGATGCGATGCTGCACTCGCTTTCAGCACAGGTCAGTTATTATCAAAAATTCATATCTTCGCACATCGATTGGACATTTTGCGGAATCTATGCGGACGAGGCTTTCACAGGTACAAAGGAAGTCCGCCCACAGTTCCAACAAATGCTTGAGGAATGCCGAAAAGGAAACGTGGATTTGATTGTTACTAAGTCAATCAGCCGCCTTGCGAGGAATACGATAACCCTTCTACAGACGGTTCGAGAACTCAAGACAATGGGAGTGGATGTTTACTTTGAAGAACAGAATATTCACACCCTTTCCGCAGACGGAGAGTTGATGCTTTCCATCCTTGCTTCCTACGCACAGGAAGAGAGCCTTTCAGCAAGCGAAAATCAGAAGTGGCGCATCCGCAAGAGCTTTGAGGCAGGTGAGATAACCGCAGGTTTTCCAAAGCTCTTTGGATACAAAGTAGTCAAAGGCAGGATTACGATTGACGAGGACGCAGCTCCCTTGGTGCGTGAGATTTTTTCACAGTTTGCGAATGGGGCGTCGTTAGCAGAGATAGCACATTGGCTTACTGCCAACAACATTCCGTGCATCGTAAAGGGTGCGTGGACAAGCAGAAAAGTGAAACTTATTCTTGCAAACGAAAAATATTCAGGCAACTCACTGCTTCAAAAGACTTTCAGAAATAACCACCTCGAAAAACGAAAGATAGTCAATCGAGGGCATTTACCACAGTTTTTTGTGGAAGATTCGCACCCTGCCATAGTGGATATGGTGACCTACCAAATCGTAGCGGAACGGTTACAACAAGCCTCCGATTATTTCACTTCACCCTCGCCACAGAGCGAATCGCCCTTTTCAAAAAAGATGGTTTGCGGTTACTGCGGTGGCTATGTAAAAAGGGCTAAAAACAATGCACGTACCATATGGAACTGCCACCGATACCTTGAAGATGGGAGAGCCGGGTGCGAAGGCGCAAAACAAATCCGCAACGATATGCTCGAACAGATTTGTTGCGAAGTGTTCGGTTGGGAGAGCTTGGATGAGGAGTTTATACGCAAAAAGATAGTAAAAATCAAAGTTTTTGACCGCAAACTGCTATTTGAAATGGTAGACGGCAGAACGATTGAAAAAGAATGGAAATACAAGTCACGCTCGGCTTCTTGGACTCCCGAGATGCGAGAGAGGGCTAGACAAAAAGCATTATTACAGCACGGAGGTTAAAATGGGAAAAGTAAGAGTCATTCCCGCAACGAGGGATTTCCACACAGGGTTATCAAAAAACAGTATGCGCAAACGCAGAGTGGCGGCATACGCACGTGTTTCCACCAATAGCGAAGAGCAAGTTACCTCTTACGAGGCGCAGGTGGACTACTACACCAAATACATACAAGGCAGAGCCGATTGGGAGTTCGTAAAGGTTTATACCGATGAGGGCATTTCAGGCACGAATACCAAGCACAGGGACGGCTTCAATGAGATGATTGAAGATGCCCTTGCAGGCAAGATTGACCTTATCATTACCAAGAGTGTCAGCCGTTTTGCGAGAAACACGGTAGACAGCCTTATCACCGTTCGTAAGCTCAAGGAAAAAGGCATCGAGGTTTACTTTGAAAAGGAAAACATCTACACCCTTGACAGCAAGGGAGAGCTGCTTATAACGATTATGAGTTCCTTGGCACAGGAAGAAAGCCGAAGCATCTCGGAAAACATCACGTGGGGCAAGCGGAAATTCTTTGCGGACGGCAGGGTTTACCTTCCTTACAAGAACTTCCTCGGCTACGAAAAGGGTGAGGATGGTTTACCACAAATTGTGCCTGAAGAGGCAGAAATCATCCGCTACATTTACGCAATGTTCCTTGAAGGCAAAACTCCCTATGCGATAGCCTCTACTTTGACCGAGAACGGCATTCCCACGCCAAGGCAAAAGGCAGTGTGGACATCTAGCACCATTGAGAGCATTCTTACAAACGAAAAATACAAAGGTGCAGCCCTTTTGCAGAAGACCTTTACTATGGACTTCCTCACCAAGAAAATGAAGGTGAACGAGGGCGAAGTTCCGCAATACTACATTGAGGACAGCCACGAGGCAATTATCGACCCTTGCGAGTTCGAGCTTGTTCAGGCAGAGATGGCAAGGCGCAAAGGACTCCGAGCCACCTATAGCGGAAACACGGTTTTTGCATCCCGTATTGTTTGCGGTGATTGCGGAAGCTACTATGGCGCAAAAACGTGGCACTCCAACAGCAAGTACAGAAGAACCATTTACCGTTGCTTTAATAAATACGCAGATAAGGACAACAAGTGTGGAACTCCCCACCTTACCGAAGAGGAAATCAAAGCCGCCTTCATTGCCGTTTTCAACATCATAATGACCGACAAGGAAACTATCCTTGATGCTTGCAGAGTGATGCAAGAAACCTTGACCGACAACGCCGAGCTTGACACCAAAATTGCCAAGGTCAAGGATATGCTTGATGACCAACACACCCTTATCAAAACCCACGTGGAAGACAACATGCATCGCTCCCAAGACCAAGAGGCATTTTGGCACAAATACGAAGAGTATGAAAAGCGAATCAACGAGCTTGCAGCCGAGCTTGATGCTCTGAAATTAAAGCGCCTTCAGCGAATCCAAGAAGCTGAAATTATCGGTGCCTTTATGTTTGAACTCTACGAGCGCGATGGTGTGCTTGAGAGCTTTGACGAGCGCCTTTGGGTCGCTTCGGTGGACATTGTAACGGTCTATCATACGGGGGATATGCTTTTCCGATTCAAGAACGGAATGGAGATAAAACACCTAAAAAGTAAATAATTATAGTCAAAAAATGCTCCTACGATGCTTTTCGCAGGAGCATATTACTATTTTTAGACATCGGTAGGAATGTCAAATTGCACGGGTTCGTAGTCCTCCTCGTCTATGCCTTCCTTCTCATAGAGCTTGCCGATGCGCAAACGATGGGGGCTATTCTTCTTTTTGCCGTTGTACTCGATAACCATAGCTTCCGCATAGCCCATCATACCGGGGCGACGTTCTTTTGCGGTTCGTGCAAGGGTCTTTAAGGATACCGCACCGAGTTTCTCTTTGAAGACCTCGTCATCAAGGACATTTTTATAAACCACAACGAGCTTGGCTACGGCTTTCATAATGCTTCCAGTGAAGGAGTTGCAATCTCCCTCCCAAGCGCCGATTATGAGCCTTAAAACGCGGCTTAAAACGTGATAACCATAGTCCTTGTAAATTCCCTCAACAGTGGCAATGGCGCAAATCACGCCGTGGGCTTTTTGTGAACCGATAGTCAGACCGAAAGACTCCACGAGGTCACGTATGATAATTTGCTCGTCATTGCCCGCCTCGATGTTTGCCATAAAGATTTCAAGGGGCTGAAGGCTTTTAACAAACTTCATCTGATTGGCAAAAATATCGGCTTCGTGTTCGTAGCAAAGGTCATCATAAACCATACACCATACGGGGGTTTCACGAGAGCCAGAAACAAGCGCCACAATTTCTATCGTGTGCTGTCCGTTAAAAACATAATTGATGCCATCCCGGCGGCTGACCTTGACGGGGTTGATTTGGTAAAGGTCAAAGTTCTCCGCAGCACGGGCAATGTGCGTATGCGAGAGGCTACGCTGATAATCTTGGTTTGAAACAAGGTTTTTGATGGGTATCTGCTCGAAATGCACGTTAGGCACGAACATACTGTAATCGTCCATCTTACTCCTCCTTTATGAGCATAAGTATTTCGGCTGCGGTGTCTATCAATTCACCTAATACTTCACGCAATTTTTCTTTTGCTCGATCTGAAACAACCTCTGCGTCGATATTCTTTTGAGCGCGTTTTATAGAGCTAGTCCACGAAGGCACTGTAAGGGATAATTCAACGGCAGGTGCATCGGGGTCAAACGCAGGCATATCCTTTACGGATGGTCTTGCCGGGATAGGGGGAGCTGCTGAAGAATTTTTCGGAGGTCTGCCTCGGTGCGCTTGGTTCATTTGTATGTGGTAAGGTTTCTGTTCCGCCCCAAAGTCGGCTCTTCGGAGGTCTGTAGGAGATAACTTTGAAAGCTCTACGACCCTTTGATGCGACAATTTCAATCTGCCTGCGAGGATTTTGGGGAGTATTTCAGGGTACTTCGACCCAATGGTCAAAAGTGCCTTTGTATAGATAGCATATTTCTGTACAGTTGCGTGGGTTACTTGGTTTTCATCCGCAATCCGCTGCGCCGTGGTGTGTCTTGTCGGAGACTCCCGGTACTCAACACCATCAAGGGAAAGGTTATCTGCTCGGCTATGCCAACTCGAATATCCACGGGGATGTGTGCTGTGGAGGTATTTCTCCGCTTCATACTGCATTCCGATGAGGAACTTTCGTGTTTCAAAGGTCAAATCTCTGCGGAGAAGTTGCTTTTTGCAGACAAATGCATAGGCGGCTTCTTTACAGGAAAAACGCATCTCTTTGACGTTGTAGGGGATGTCGTGGCGCAAGCAAATCTCATACCGCGTCATACCATCGATTATGTATCCGTTCCAAGTGATAATAGGCTCGGTACAACCTTCCGCTAGGAGCTTTTCCTCAAGGGCAAGATACTCCTTCTTTGTGTAAGGACTTATTAGGTTGATAAAATCCTTATTTATCTGTAATCGCATATTCATAAGCATATCCTCAATTTTCCACTCGCTGTATGGTATCCATTGCGAATACCGCCATACGTTGCGTTTCTATTATTTTTCCTAACATACGATACGTTCCGTTTGCTTCAAGCCCTCCCACAACACTGCAAAGTTCTTTTATGAAAGAGCAACTGTATATCTCGCAAGAATTGTCGGGACCGAGCATTTCGGAATTTACCCTATATGACTGGTCACCAGACATCACCTTATCCACGCACTTAACTGCCACGATGCGACGAGTAGTGCTGACGAGCAATTGAATGTACATCGGGTCGCCAAGAGCGTGGAGGGTGGATTTATATATTCGTATCCTATGCTTTTTGGGGTCGATAGACATTATCGTTCCCGTTTGTATTGAATCGGTCATACTATTCTCCTTCTGTGGATACAGGTGCAGGCAGAACAACGGGAGCTTCTTCCTTTACTGCAGTCGTATCCTTAATTGCGTAAACGGCATAGCCGTCAAAGATATTAATCTGCATCGATTGCTTGTGAACGTTATACGGCAAACCGAACTGTGTCTGCCACTCCGAGGGAAACACGGGAGTTCTGGATGTTTTCGGCTTCTGTCCCTCAACAAAGGTACGCTCGTACATTTCGGGTGCGTTGAGGTCAAAAACGATTAAGTATTCGCCGTTGGAGTGCATCAAACGACCGAGCAGCTTATAACGGTATTTTGGATTCCACTCCATCATAGACACGATTTTTGCAAAGAAAGGTTTACAGGTGATAGGTCTAGGCTTACGTTTGCCTTTGGACGGGTTCACCCATAGGTATGCATCCTTTGCGCCTTCTTCGCAAGGGCGGAGGGCGAGGATTTTATCCTTTTGGTTTACCAGAACTTGTGCAAAATCGAACTGTGGGAATTTAGCAAGGCAAGCCATATTGACTTGAAATTTGAAATCCGAGAAGGTGATGGACGGCTCACGCATATGCGCAAAAAACTCACGTCTTACCACTTGGAAATCATCAAAATTAAAATCTTCGAGTTCGAGGATTTCATCTCCCTCCGCAAGTGCGGGTGCATTCGTGGCGGAAGCGGAGAGACTAGCTCCATCCACGGTTTTTAACTGTTCAGATTGATTCATCGGTTACCTCCTCGAGTGATATACCACTCAATTCTTGTCTTATGTATTTGCGAAGTTCCTCAAAGGGGGTAACGTTAATTCGTTTTCCCGTTTCAAAGAGTTGGCCTTGTATTCGCAATTGCCAATCTAGCTCGCTTTGGTTCTCAAGTTCCTCAACCGAGCGTTCGTGAAAATAATAGGGTTTTCCAAAGGAGGACAACCATTCCTCTGGATAACCTTTTATGTAGTTGCCTTTGGTGGATAAGGGTTCTATGGATGCGGTGCCGTCTTCGGTGGTTTCTTGCCTCGGTATCATATAGGACTTGAAATAAGTCTCGCAATCCGCTGCGTCAAAAATGAAAACAACCTCGCCATCCTTTTCGTAGATAGCACCATTGATTTTGTATTTGTATTCAGGATTCCAACCGAAAAGTCGGTAGAGGGTGTCGAAGAAAGCCGATGCCGGGATGTCCTTGGGATAGTAAACCTTATACGAGAGATTGGAGCAATACACCCCTTGGCGATTATTCTTATCCGTTGGGCGGATTGCTAGCTTCTTGGTAATAGGGTTTACAAGCAACTCCACATAATTTTTCGCACCTAGTTTACGTATGCAATCGGTGTTGAATTTAATCTTTTTATTCGCAAAGGTGACATAGGGGCGGTGGGGCGTGTCAAAAAACTCGGCACGAGCTACCTCAAAGCCACGAAGGTCAAAGTCCCCGGCTGATACTTCAATCTCGATTTCGGAGGGCGGAGGTGCAACCGTGGCAGTAGCCTCTTCGATATTATCGTAAACACTAACGGCGGCTTGGAAGTAGTCACCCTCTTTAAAGTTTGCCCATCGAGGGTGGATGCCGACAAAACCTTTTAGAATACCACTGTCGATAACTCGCAGTTCAGGAAGAAAAGCTCGATTGCCGTACCTTGCGTTTTCAATCATATGCTGAACGGCTATGTAGTCCGCTTTGGAAACGATAGCCTCGTGGTGATTGGAATAGTGGCTCTGCGGTCGGTCACCTTTGTTTATCAAGGTTCGGTGCGTTCGGAAATTCTCTGTATATGTTTTGCGCGTCAATACATCTCCGCAGTGGCGCTCATTTCGCAGAATTTGAATAATGCTGCTTGATGTCCACTTGGTGGTGTTGCCGAGATAGGACTTACGCTCAAGGGCAATAAAGGCTTTTGCGATTTGTGCCGAGGAGTAGCCGAACAGATACATATAAAAGGCTAGCTTGACCGTGGGGGCTTCGTCTGGGTTGACGACAAGGTTGCCGTCCGCATCGTGGGAGAACCCTAGCAATTTTGGGGTCAAAGGCAAGCCGTGGTCAAGTCGCATACGCAGTGAGCTTTCCATACTACGGCTACGGGTGTGGGACTCTTCTTCCGCCATTGTCGCCACGAAGGAGAGAGCCATAGAAGAATCCTCGTTAAGGGAGAAGATTGCCTCAGACTCAAAAAATACGCCAATGGCAGGCTTCCTTTCGGCAAGCTCACGAACAATACCTATGAAGTCATATTGGTTTCTTGCAAAACGGGATACGCTCTTTGTAATGATAAGGGTGAGCTTGCCCGCTTTGGCATCGGCAATCATCTGCTTGAAAGCCTCACGGTTCTTAAGGGATGTACCGCTGATACCCTCGTCCGCATAAATCTTGACGAGAGTCCAATTGGGGTGGTGGGAGACATACTCTTCGTAGTATTTTTTCTGAAGCTCGAAAGAGGTCGTTTGCCTCACATCCTCGGTGGATACACGAACATAAATACCGACAAGCTGCGGAGTTTCGACATCGTAAAAATCTGCCTTCTTCTTTTCGGGTATGTACTCATAATTTTCGGGATCGATTTCCACACGCATACGACGGCGGACTTTTTCCTTTTGCTCGTGTTTGCTATTGCGTTTTTCAACGTCAATCATCACTGCCTCCTTCTGCTTCATCAAGCATTTTTACTTCCGGGGGCGGCAAGAAGAAAGTATCTCTTAGGTCTTCTTGGTAGTAGTGAGCAAGGGTGAAAATATCCTCGGAAATGAAGTACATCCCCACGGGCGGATTTTGAGCAGCAAGGATACGGGCGCAGAAAGCAATTTCATAAGGCTTTTTAGATACGTTCGATACCTTTTGTGTAATGATAAGGTCTACTTTACCTTCCATACAGTCCGTTAGCAGACGACTCCATTCCTTTGCGTTTTCCATATTTGGGGGAGATGCACCCTCGTCAATGTAAAAGTCCACAAGCTCCCAATTTGGGCAGAGGGATAAGGTGTCCTTGAAATCTTGAATGTGGTATGCAAGGTAGTTCTCGTGCTTGGTTTGATTGAAATAACGGATATAAACACCTACACGGAAGTGGTGTGCGGTGTTGGGGCGTTCGTGCCGTATGTTCTGCAACCACGCTTTATGTTCCGCTATCTTTTGTGCTTGTTCGGAATTTGCACCGAACACCGTGGAGAACTTTTGAGCCTCCCCAATTTGCATTAATCGCTCATAAACCTCAACCTCATTGCTCATATTCTTTTGCCTCCATAGTTATAGTCGCAAACATTATAAATGCTTTTTCGACAAAAAGCCATAGACCGCCAGTCAGTATCTTGACTGCTAGTACATAAAACGCAAAAAAATCTTGAAGGCAATAAAAAAAGAGTGGGCGCAACACCCACTCCGTTAGTCATCGTATTCAGTTTTGTTGGTTCGCATCGTTGTTTTTAACTCACGAACGATTTTGAGAATTGCCTCCACCTCTGTCGGTGTGCAATCACCTAAAAGCTCGGCAAATTCCTTCTGGTAGATTCGGTTCACCTCGGGTACATCCGGGCGGAGAATCTCATCAGCGGAAACCTGCAACGCTTCAACTATTCTGCAGAAGGTTGTAAGGAGCATTTCCTTCTTCCCAAGCTCGATATCACTGATATGGGGCAAGGAAACGTGGGCTTCAAAAGCAAGGTCTGCTTGACTCATTTTATTGGCAAGACGTGCAGCCCTAATTCGCTGACCGACTTTATATTCTAAACTATTCTCATCCATTGTGGCGCACCTCCATAAGCCGTAGGCTATATTTATGTCTATAGTTTATCATTTTCTGGCGATAATTAAAATCTACGGCTGACGATTTAATCGTCTGTGGACTATAATAAATTATAGAAAATTTATTTTTTATGGAGGTTTTGATATGAAACTTGACTATTTGATTGTTGGACAGCGGATACGCGCAATTAGAAAAAGGCAGAAGATGTCGCAAGCCACTCTTTCGGAAAAAGCGAATGTTGACCCCACGTACATATGCTATATCGAAAACGGCACACGGTGTATGAGCCTTGAAACGCTCGTGTCAGTAGCAAATGCTCTCGGGGTTACCGCCGATGCGCTTTTATGCGACTCGCTTGATAATCAGCTTAATGCCTGCGTGGCGGAACTTGAATACATATTGAAAGATTGTACAAATTACGAGCGTCGGCTTCTTCTCGATGCGGTTCGTGGTCTTAAGCAATCTTTGAAGGATAATTACTATCTCAAAAAATAGCCTGCGGACTATAATATTTTATTGAAAAAGCAAAATATATATGCTATAATTGATAAAACACATCATGATGGGAGAATTTACAAATGGCTGAAAAACGATGCTGTTTTATTGGACATCGAACTATCGAAGAGTCGGAGGAATTATTTACGCTACTTCGAGATACGATAAAGCGACTCATCCTTGAAGAGGGGGTGCGCTATTTTCTTTTTGGAAGCCGAAGCGAATTCGATGACCTCTGCCACCGCATTGTTACGGAATTTCAGCAAGAGTTTCCGAACATCGTGCGTGTTGCATACACCCGGCGCAGCGAGTATGCCGTGAAGGCGGAAGAAAAAGAAAAGATGGAACGCTCGTGGGCTTCGGTTCTTAAGACAGAGGTCAAGCTCAAGGACTACGATGCCGAGGTTCAGTCTGATAGGGTTTTCTCGGCGGGAAAAGCATCCTATGTTGAACGTAACTATGAAATGATTGACGACAGCGATTTTTGCGTTTTCTACTACAATGAAGCCTATCTCCCCCCAAGGCGTAAACGTTCAAAGAGAGATTTAAGTACCTACCAACCGAAAAGCGGTACTCGTCTTGCGTATGAATATGCGATTCGGAAGAGTCAAGATAGTGCGA
Organism: Clostridia bacterium; assembly: GCA_017455945.1. Taxonomy (GTDB): domain Bacteria; phylum Bacillota; class Clostridia; order Oscillospirales; family CAG-272; genus RGIG8775. The sequence goes on from JAFTLM010000294.1 coordinate 12,510, forward strand.
AAATTGTTATTAACACCTATATTTCCGATAATTAATGCATAAAAGATACTACATTCGCACGCAAAACGCCTGAAAACTATTGAATTTTAAATAAAAATATGCTATACTATAATTGGAAAATTATCGAAAGGGGTTACAGTATGTCAAAAGAGCGACAAAGTCTTTTTGATACACCTCTGGGCGTATTGTTCGGCTCGCCCCCTTCCGAACGCACTTTTATAAAAAATCATTGAGCCATTTAACATAGGTGTACTGTGCCTTTTTGTTGAATGGCTTTTCTATTTTGAGGACTAATTATGGCAAAGAAATTTTGGACTTTTATCGGCAACGATAAATACGATATAGGTCTTACAGGCAGCACCGTGTACGTTTACGATAAAAACGGCACAGAGCTTGCTACCTTCAAGGATCTTACATACGCATATAATGCGGTTATCTCTCCGCTCGGTGATATTTTTGTAGTTAAAACTACCGATGGAAGAATGGCAATCTACTCTTTTGAGCCGTTAAAGCTCGTCAAAAAGTTCCGTTTTTCCAAGATTGACGGCGGTCAGGATGAAAATATGCTA
>JAFTLM010000295.1 GCA_017455945.1 Clostridia bacterium
GGGCTGGCATATGACTTTTCACGGTTCGAAAACAGTTGGAGCGGAAATATCCCGTCAGATGGAAGGTAAGCTTGAGGAATTGGATATATTTTCGTTTGAAGCACTTGAGGAATACGTGCCAAAAATTATAGGAGATTACACGGTTACACCGCTTAAAGCTATTCACTCTGTAAAATCGGGACCGCTTTTATATCAGATAAGCGATGGCGAAAAGACGGTGCTGTACGGCACCGATACCCACTATTTTGATGATTCTGTGTGGGAGCATTTTGAAAAGACCACCCCCTATTTTAATATGGTAACCCTTGATTGTACAAACGCATGTAAACCCATGAATTATAAAGGGCATATGAGCCTTGAGGAAAACCTAAAGGTGCGTGACCGAATGGTTAAAATGGGTGTGGCGGATGAGAAAACACAGTTCGTCTGTACCCACTTTTCTCACAACGGTACTAACGTGGTTTATGACGATTTTGTTCCGATAGCGTCAAAGGAAGGCTTTATTGTTTCCTATGACGGAATGATACTTGATATATAAAAAGGAGAAAAAATATGTTTAAAATAGCAATAGACGGTCCCAGCGGTGCGGGAAAAAGCAGTGTTGCAAAAGCACTTTCAAAGAAAATGGGAATCGTATACGTTGATACGGGAGCACTCTACCGTACCGTGGGATATTATATTCGTTCTGTCGGTGCCGATCCCAAGTCCGCCGAACAGGTAACACCTCACCTTAAAGATATAAACATTGAGGTGAAATACGAAAACGGCACACAGTGCGTTTATCTTAACGGAGAAAATCTTGGAGATAAGATACGCGAGCCCGAAATTTCAATGTACGCTTCGGCTGTTTCGGCAATTCCCGCAGTAAGAGCCTTTTTGCTTGAAACCCAGAAATCTGTGGCAAGAAGCAATAACGTGGTAATGGACGGTAGAGATATCGGTACGGTTATACTTCCCGATGCCGAGGTGAAAATATTCCTTACTGCCTCCGTGGAGTGTCGAGCAAAACGCCGTGTTCTTGAGCTTAAGTAAAAAGGTATGGAGTCGAATTACGAGGACGTTCTTGCTGAAATGATAGAAAGAGACAATAACGATAAAAACCGCGACGTGGCGCCCGCACTTCCCGCGGATGATGCCGTAATCCTCGATAATTCCGAATTGACGATGGAAGAAACTCTGGAAAAAATCATCGAAATTGCCAAAACGAGGATAGATATATGAGTAAAACGTATAAATTTTTTTACACGTTGTTTGTCGGTATAGTCAGACTTATTTTCAGAATTAAAGTGGTGGGGGCAGAGAACGAGCCCGAAGACGGTGCTGTTTTGGTGTGTTCAAACCATATTTCGGCGGCAGACCCGGTGGTTATATGTGCCGCAATGAAAAAACAGGTTTGCTTTATGGCAAAGAAGGAGCTTTTTAAAGTTCCTGTCGTGTCGTGGCTTATAAAGATTCTTGGGGCTTTTCCCATAGACCGAGGAGGCAAGGATGTTGGGGCTATAAAAAAAGCCGTAAGCTACCTTGAAGAGGGAAAACGTGTGGGAATATTTCCGCAGGGAACCCGCCACCCGGGTGAAAATCCAAGAGAAACCGCACTGAAAAACGGAGCGGCAATGATAGCTATAAGAGCCAAATCCGACGTTTTGCCGGTTTATATTCACAGAAAAAACAATAAGCCGAGACTTTTCAGAAAAACAGTGATCATCATAGGTAAACCGATAAAGTTTGAGGATTTCAATTATGAGCCGGAAAATTCAAGTGAATACGGAAGAATAACCCGTGAGGTTTTTGACGAAATTTGCAAACTTGGCGAGGAATACAATAAATGCGAAAAGTAACTGTTGCTAAAAATGCAGGCTTTTGCTTTGGTGTTCAGCGTGCGGCAGATAAAATCGAAAGTTCCGTAAACGCAGGCGGCAAAGGCAGAATATATACCTTGGGACATCTCATTCATAATCCGACTTACAATAAAAGGCTTGAAGATAATGGAGTTTTTTCAATAGACGCATCTGAAATTTCCAAAATAGCCCAACAAGCCTCGGAGAATATGCCGGTAAAGCTTTTTTTGCGTGCCCACGGAGTTGCCGCTGAGGTTGAAAAAGAACTGCGTGAGTTAAGTGAGGCAAACATCTTTTTCAGCTATGAAGATTGCACTTGCCCTTACGTAAAAAAAATACATAAAATAGCCGCCGATTACTCGTCGGAGGATAATATTTTTATATTGATGGGGAGCGAAAGCCACCCCGAGGTTATCGGAATAATGAGCTATTTTTTAGGAGAAAAGTATGTTTTTTCCTCAAAAGACGATTTTGAGTCTGCGGTAAAAAATGGCAAATTGGTCAATTTGCACAAAAAAACGCCGATTTTGGCGGCTCAAACCACCTTTAATTTGTTGGAGTGGGAAAAAACTCAAAAATTTCTCAAAAACCTATGTACAAATCCGATAATTTTTGATACAATATGTAGTGTTACGGAAAAGAGGCAGCTTGAGGCTGCGGATCTTTCCAAAGAGTGTGATATGATGATCGTGATAGGCGGAAAGGAAAGCTCAAACACCGCTAAGCTTGCCGAAATATGCAGGGGAAATTGCGATAACACTTTTTGGATAGAGAACGCAGAACTTACAGATGACTTTTTTGCGAACACCCACGAAAAAGTGGGAATTGTTGCCGGAGCTTCAACTCCGCGTGACATAATAGAGGAGGTAAACAAAAAAATGAGCGAACAAGAAAATTTTGCCCAAATGCTCGAAGAGACTTTCAAAACTTTAAATACAGGAGACACCGTTACCGGAATAGTAACCAAGGTTACAGACGCAGACTTGCAGCTTGACCTGGGAACTAAAGTTACAGGCGTAATCAAGGCCGAGCAGATAACAGATGATTCTTCTGTTAAGCTGACCGAGATGTTCAAGGTAGGAGACGAAGTTGAAGCTTTCGTTATCCGCGTAAGTGACATCGAGGGCGTTGCAGAGCTTTCCAAGAAGCGTGTTGACTCTGATAAGAACTGGGTCAAGATCGTTGAGGCTTGCAACAGCGGAGATATCCTTGAGGGAAAGGTAACAGAGGCCGTTAAGGGCGGTGTAGTGGTTATCGTTGATTCCGTAAAGGTATTCGTGCCCGCATCTCACACAGGTGTTCCCAGAGACGGCGACCTTAGCGTTCTCGTAGGAACAGTTGTAAAACTCAAGGTTATTGAGATCAAGGACTATGCTAAGAAGGCTATCGGTTCTATCCGCGTTGTTCTCCGCGAAGAGCGTAAGGCTCAGGAGGCAGCTTTCTGGGCAGCTATCGAAGAAGGAAAACAGTTTACAGGCAAGGTTAAGAGTATGACCAGCTACGGTGCATTCGTCGACCTCGGCGGTGTAGACGGAATGGTTCATGCTTCCGAGCTTTCCTGGAAGCACATCAAGAGCCCCGCAGAAGTTGTTGCTATCGGTGATGAAATCACAGTATTTGTAAAGAGCTTCGACGTTGAGAAAAAGAGAATCTCTCTCGGTTACAAGACAGAGGATACAAATCCCTGGTTCATCTTCAAGAATGCATACAATGTAGGCGATGTTGCGTCTGTTAAGATCGTTAATATGATGCCTTTCGGTGCATTTGCCGAAATCGTTGACGGAGTAGACGGACTTATCCATATTTCCCAGATTGCACAGACAAGAATCGCTAAGCCCGCTGACGTTCTTGAGATCGGTCAGGTAGTTGATGCTAAGATCACAGAGATCGACGACGAGAAGAAGAAAGTAAGCCTTTCTATCAGAGCTCTTCTTGACGAGGCTCAGGCATCCGAAGAGGCAATGCCCGAGAGCGAGGAAGTTGTTGAGGAAGCAGCTGCTGAAGAAGCTGCAACCGAAGAAACAGCAGAGTAATAAAAGAATGGGGTTACTGTTTTGGCGGTAACCCCTGATTTTCAGGAGAGAATTTATGTTTGAAGAAATTCGAAAAAATGCAATAACAGCGGTAAATGAACTGGTTGAAACCTCAGGACTGAAAAAGGGCGATATCCTTGTTATAGGATGCTCATCGTCCGAAATAATAGGCGGTAAAATAGGAAAAAATTCAAGCCTTGAGGCTGCCGAAGCCGTTTTTGAGGGAATTTATCCTGTTTTGAAAGAAAAGGGAATCTATCTTGCCGCCCAGTGCTGTGAGCATCTCAACCGTGCCGTTATAATCGAAGAAACCTGTGCCAAGGAACGCGGATATGAAATCGTGTCTGTTATTCCTCAGCCTAAAGCGGGTGGCTCGTTTGCAACTACCGCGTATAAAAATTTTAATTCGCCCGTGGCGGTGGAAGAAATCCGTGCGGAAGCCGGAATAGATATAGGCGGAACACTTATAGGTATGCATCTAAAGAGAGTTGCGGTTCCTGTAAGGCTTTCGGTTAAAAAAATAGGCGAGGCGGATATAATATGCGCCAGAACCCGTCCGAAGTTTATAGGCGGATGCAGAGCCGTTTATCCTGAAAACACTTGATTTTTGGCAGTAGAAGCGACCGAATTTTTTCGGTCGCTGTTTTTTTGAAAATATTAAAAAAATATATTGACTTTTAATGTTGAAAGTGATATTATATAACTGTTTGTGCGAGTAACCCGCCAAAATAATTTTATCACTATGTCAGCCGTGCTTTACGACTTGAAAGGATTTTTATGGACGCTTCATTAAGTATTTTGTTGAGCATCGCAATCGCTCTTTTTGCGGGATTGCTGATGACGAGAGTTATCAAACCCTTAGGGCTTCGTGCAGTAACCGGATATCTTATCGCCGGAGTTCTTATAGGACCTTACTGTCTTGGACAGCTTGGTGAATTTTTGGGAATTATGGGACTTGGATTTAATACTTCCGATTATGTTGAGCATTTTGGTATAATTTCCGATGTCGCCCTCGGATTCATAGCGTTCTCCATCGGTAATGAATTCAGGCTTTCGCAGTTAAAGCAGATAGGAAAGCAGGCTACCGTTATAGCTATATTCCAAGCAATAACCGCTACGATATTGGTTGACCTTTCGCTTATAGGACTCAGTTTTATCTTGGGACAGGATAATCTTCCTATGGGTGTTGCCATTACTTTGGGCGCTATAGCTACCGCAACGGCTCCCGCTGCTACTCTTATGGTAGTGCGTCAGTATAAAGCAAAGGGTAAGCTTACCGATATTCTTCTTCCCATCGTTGCTCTTGACGATGCGGTGGGTCTTATTGTTTTCGCGGTGTCTCTTGGTATTGCAAAAGGAATTACACCTATAGACGGAGTAACCCCCACACTTGATATAATGTCAATCATCGTTAATCCCTTGATTGAAATAGCTCTTTCTCTTGCTGTCGGTGCTATTATGGGCTTTTTGCTTTCTCAGGCTGAAAAGTTCTTCCATTCTCGCAGTAAGCGACTTTCGGTTTCGGTTACGGCTGTTATTCTTGCCGTTGCCTTCTCCAAACTGGCTACCGATATAGGTACTATACATATAGGCTTTTCTCCTCTTCTTACCTGTATGATGCTCGGTACGATCTTCTGTAATTTCTGTGAGTCCTCCGAGGAGCTTATGGACAGAGTTGACAGATGGACGACGCCTTTGTTTATTCTGTTTTTTGTAATAAGCGGTGCAGAGCTTGA
>JAFTLM010000296.1 GCA_017455945.1 Clostridia bacterium
AAAGGTAGTGCTTCAGGTAAAATGAGCCTGAAACTTACGGTCTTAAAATACGGCGACACCGTTTTCGGTGAAAACAACATATTCCGAGGCGGAGAAAAAGAAAAACTGCTTCCTATAACCTTTTGTTTCTTTCTCATTGAAACCGAAAAACGCAAAATTCTGGTAGATACCGGTTGCGACGACGGAGCAGGCTTTCCGATGTCGGTTTTCCGTACGCCGCTTGAGGTTTTGTCCGATATCGGCATCACGCCCGAAGACGTTACGGACGTGATACTCACTCACGCACATCACGACCACGTCCAATCCGTGAAGCATTTTCAAAAATCGAAAATCTATATCCAATCCGAGCAATACGAACACGCCAAGCGTTTTATTCCCGAAGATTTTGACGTTATAACCTTTGAAAATGATTACGTCATCGACGGTAACATTCTGATAAAAAGAATAGACGGGCATGCGAATGGCTCTTGTGCAGTTTTGTTTGAATATAAAGACAAGACGGTTGTTCTTTGCGGCGACGAGTGCTATACAAAACGCAACCTTGAAGAAAAAATTCCAACGGGTGCCTCCAAAAACCCCGAAAAATCTGAGGCTTTTGTTGAGGAATACTCAAAGGGAAAATACATAGCCTTCACCTGCCACGACCCCGACGTTATGAGAGGACAGACGGGAGCAAAGCTGCTTCTGGAAGATTGAACAGCGGTTATAAAACATTTACGGACCGAATCCGATTGATTCGGTCCGTATTTTACTAAAAAAATGTAAAGTCAATAGTTAAGTGCGAAAAAGTTTATTTTTTCTTTTAAGAAACAGTTTTAATTTCGTTTAAGTATGCTTCAAACAAATCTGATGAGCTGGAATAATTAAACAGTTTTCGGGGGTAATCATTTATCCAATTTTGCAATTTAGTTACTTGTTTTTGCGTGACTTTACTAAAATCACAGCCTTTGGGATAATGTCGACGAACCATTTTATTTTGATTCTCATTTGAACCTCTTTCCCAAGAAGAATAAGGGTGACAATAATAAGTCACTGTACGTTTATTTTTTCCATTTAATGACGTCTCAATTCCCAAATAATCCGAAAATTCACAACCGTTATCAACGGTTATTGTTTTAAAAACAATGCTAAAAAGCCTTGAACCGTATTCACGCTCAAGGGCATTTAATGCACTTACAACACTTTTAGCACTTTTATCTTTAATTTTTCGGACTATTTCATACCTGGTAAGACGTTCAGTAAGAACGAGAAGCAGACCTTTTGTTCTCTTACAGCCCTCTACACAATCCATTTCCCAATGACCAAAGCTTGAACGCTCTGCTATCATAGCAGGGCGTTTTTCAATACTTATACCTTTAGGAGGTTTTGCGGCTTTTTCGGCTTTCGCTTTCTTTTTCTTTTTATTTTTCTTTACCGGAAGACTATTATTTGTAAGTGTGAGAAAAACACCTTGTTCGATATATCTATACAGTGTCTGCTTACACACAGAAGTCTTAAAATTCAAATTCAACTGTTTTATTTTTCCGAGAGCTGCTTCAGGTGAATATTTTTCTTTACTGATCCAATATTCAACAAATTCGGCAAAAGCCATATCGTTACCTATCTTCAAATCAGGGCCTTTAGCACGCAAAAAATTTTGTTTTTTATCTTCTGCTTTGTCAGGGCTATATCTCATCTCGGTAGTATAATCGGTATTCAGATGTTCATACTGACCTCGCTTAAGCTCTCTGTAGACGGTAGAAAAATGAACACCAAGCATTTCAGCCATTTTTTGAGGTTTAATTTTGGCTTTTTGCCAAGCCTCTATTTTTAATCTATCAGTCCAAGTAAGCGTTTTATAGTGTCTCATATTTTACCTCGCTTTTGTTGTCAACGTTTCTGTGCGTGGCGGCAAGTCGGGGCGGAGCGTTCGCTTCTCGCCCTCGACTTTTGCCTTTACCCACGCACAGGAAATTAGTCTTATAGGGGCGAAAAAGCTACGCGCGTATATACGTGCGTAGCTTTTTTAATTTCGTTGGTGCAAATCACACCCTAACCCATTACACCCACTTGACAATTCCAAGCGGTTATGATTTCTCATAATCGATTCAACTCGAAAGGCGGTGATTACATGACTATTCTGTACAGAATATGCAATTTCGTTAATCGTTATTGGCACATAATAATTGACATTATTGCAATGATGACATCCGTCATCTAACCACACACCATCCGAGTTGTTACTGATTATATCATAACAGCTCGGATTTGTCAAGTCCTTAATTTGCACTGTGCACTGAGTAACATCGATTCGAGAAAACACCAAAGCAATCTGAAGTTCAGTGGGGTGGCAGGAAGCCTGGAGAGAATCTGGTGGGAGATGGGAGGAACGATTGTGATCAGGGCGATCGTTTCTATGTGCGATATTTTTAGTCTATCACACGGTTCTTTTACTCACCATATACAAAGCTGAGCAGAACGCACTTCGTGCGGTAATCACGCTCTGCGGAGCGTAGGAGGGGGAAACACGTCTGTAAAATGGCGATTTGAGAGTAACAGGAGGAATAGGAATACAAGAAACGGATAAAGGGTAGATGTAAAGTTAAGAATAAAAGTCAGATTATAAAAGAGGTAAGGGGCAAGGGGTAAAGAAATAGAGCGATTAGAGGATAAGGAGAACTTCATTTTACTTTGTGTTATCTCTCTCCATCGTTTCCGCTATTGCTCTTTGAATAAAAGCGTTTACACTTCCGCCGTCATACTTTTCAGCGTGGGCTTTGATTACTTCTTTTTCGCCTTTAGGAACACGGAGCTTAATTTCATCAAGATTATTTGCCATATATTTTTGGCTGGCTTTTTTTTGTGCTTCAGTATATTTACTTCCCAAGTTAATCACCTCAACACATATTATATCACAAAATCATATATGTGTACATATACAAAGTACACAAAAATTTTATCAAAAGTTTGTGTATTTTACATATTGATATATGGGTACATATATGGTATAATATTACTGTAAGGTGCAGATACCTTACAGAAAGGAGAGAATAAAATGAATATGGCAGGAGAAAGAGTGAACGAAATGTCAGGTGCCGAAAAAGAACGACAGGATATGAGAAAGGAAGATGAGGGAAAATGACAGTAGAACAGATTGAAATTAGAAAAATATTAAATCAAATGCTTGCAGATAACGGCATAAACAGAGAAACGATTAAGGACATCATAAAAGATTGCATTGACGAAAGAGTTGATAAAGCATTAAAGCATTTTGAAAACAAGTCTGACGGTTATTTTGCCAATATGGACGACAGAATACAAGAGGGTCTTGATAGGCTTGTAAAACGGGAAATCGAAATACAGGCGAAAGAAGCTGTAAGAGCGAAAGTAGGCTATTTTTTCAACAACATTACAGTCAATGTAGAACTGAACCCCCCAACCGAGAAAGGCGGTGAAGAATGACAAGAAATGAAGTAATGTGCAACAGGTGCGGAAAAACAAGATTGATTACATATCTTGAAAATCTCGGCTGGTATGAGAAACAAATTCTTGAACTTCTGAAATTCGTCAGAAGATAAAGAAAAAGACCGCCAGCGGTAGGAACGCATAGCGGTCAGTTCACATTTCAAACGGGGGAGCGGACCTGCCCTGCTCCCTCAATACGATTTTACCACATTGGCAGGAGAAAGTCAAGAGGTATAAATGAAATACTTAAAACAATTTTTCTACAACCTGGTATTTATACTTGGGCTGACAGAAAAGGCAAAACAAAAAGCCGTTGACCTGGAGCTTATTGACTACAGCGGTCAGGGACGGAACAAATACGGTAGATAAGAAAGGTTTTAAAATGACAGTAAGAGAGCTTTTTAGCAAAGGGATAGACATTCAATGTACAATCGTTTATTGTTACTATGACTGGAACAAAGAAAAAAGAGTAATTTGTAAATATAAAGATGTTGCAGACAAAGAAATCAGATATATGTACTGCGAAGAAAATTGTATCTACATAGAAGTAGAAACCGAAAAATAAAAAGCCCTCGGAGCAATCCGAGGACTTTTTAGTTATATTGTACAATTTACAGCTGTACCGGCTCGTCTCATGTGCCGGGAGAAATTGTTGCTTTTGCACAAACCGCCTTTAGACCCTACACTTGACAAACCCTATCTTTTGTGGTTTTGTCAGCGGTAAATTTACGCTCGAAAGGTGGTGATTATATGACTATTCTATACAGAATATGCGATTTCGTTAATTGTTATCAGACCATAATAATTGACGTTATTGCAAAGGTTGTAGCCGTCCTATAACCCCACACTTCCGAGCTGATGTGATTATACCACAAAAGCTCGGATTTGTCAAGTGCCAGTTTTGCCACTCGCTGCGGCTCCACCCCTAACCGGAAAATGCGGATCTTATATAACCATATTCCCGAAAGAATCTAATCGAATATGATTTAATTCTCCACGTCTGACGGAATGGACGTAGTAATCAAGCTTTGAATCTATATCGTCTTTGTCATCACGGTAGAGATAAATAACCGTTTTACCAAGCTGTGTATATATTTTTCGTTTGAACTCGTTTTCTTTTAGGTATTTTTCACCCGAATAGCCCAAAAATTCAATATAAGCATCTTGTTGCGGTAAATAGAAATCCGGGGATATTGCTTTTCCGTCACGGTAATACAATTTAGGTTCGTAAGCGTGTGGGATTTGATGATAATACAAATAATTGTCTATAGCTCGTTCGCCATCACTTCGGACAATATGACCGTCTGCGGCGGTTATTCTCATACCCTCGTAATACTTTTCTTCCACTGTCGCTTTACGGCATTTTTCCAGGCTTAAAATAACAGTGTGGTCTTTGTGCTTGGTATAGCAATTATAGCAAAAATGATTATTCCCGGATTGAGCACCGCACAAAAGACAAGTCATTTGTTTTTCTTCCTTTGGCGGTTCGGGGGGGATATGCGTATTATATTGGGTATTGGTATGAGAAGCGTCTGTTTGATTTTGATCAGACGGACGAACAGCACGTATGTTATATTGAGTATTGACACGAGAAGTATCTGTTTGATTTTCAGATTTATCTTCTCTTAAGCACCATCCAAGTAATAAACAGCAAGCAGTTACACCTATCATGATAAAAAAGAAAAAAAACCAATTCACACAAATCACCACCTAAAAATATTTCACGTGGTATTATATCACAATTTCAAATAGATGTCAAGTTTCGGGCTCGTCACAGGAAGCCGTTACAGCTACCTGTTCCATGTCGGTTACAAAGAAAGAATGTTGCTGATGAAATTCTTCTGCGGTTGCTTTTACGTCTCCGTATTCGGGATAGTCATTAAGACCTATAAACGAAAGTCTCATAAGGTCCTCAAAAAACAGAACGTAACAATCGGTTGAAAAACGCCTGCTATAT
>JAFTLM010000297.1 GCA_017455945.1 Clostridia bacterium
GAGATTGAGGCTTTACAGGCAGAGGCTTTTGATATTTCGCTCACCGGCTTTGGTGATGACGAGATTGCAGACCTCTTTGGAAAGGACGAAGGGGATGTCAAGGATGATGACTATGACCTCACCGCCGCCCTTGAAAAAGCTGCCTTCGTAGAAAAAGGTGACGTATGGGTTGTTGGCAGACACAGACTTGTTTGCGGTGATGCCACCAACGCAGATGATGTTGCCAAACTTATGGATGGTAAGAGAGCCAACCTTATCGTGACAGACCCTCCCTATGGTGTGTCCTTCAAAAGCACAAGCGGACTCACCATTCAGAACGACAGTATGAAGGACGAGGAATTCTACAATTTCTTGTATAAGTCCTTCGCAAATATGGTGGCGCACACCGAAAGCGGTGGCTCGGCTTACGTATTCCACGCAGACACGGAGGGGCTGACCTTCCGCAAAGCATTTATTGACGCGGGCTTCCATCTTGCGGGTGTGTGTATTTGGGCGAAGAACAGTCTTGTTCTGGGGCGCTCGGACTATCAGTGGCAGCACGAACCCGTGCTTTACGGCTTCCTTAAAAACGGCAAGCATAGGTGGTATTCTGACAGAAAGCAGACCACGGTTTGGAATTTCAACAAGCCCAAGAGAAACGAAAACCACCCCACGAGCAAACCGCTTGATTTGCTTTCGTATCCGATCCGCAACTCCTCGCAGGAGAACGCAATCGTAATCGATACCTTCGGTGGCTCGGGTTCTACTCTTATGGCATGCGAGGAAACGAACCGCATCTGCTATACGATGGAACTTGATGAAAAGTATGCCTCCGTAATTCTCCGCAGATATGTAGAGGGTACGGGTGATGCTGATGGTGTGTACGTTATCCGTGATGGTCAGCACATTCCATACGCAGAGCTTGTAAAAGAAGTGGAGGTAAGAAATGCATAATCTTAAACTCGGCAGCTTGTTTGACGGCTCGGGCGGTTTCCCTCTCGGTGGTATGCTTGCTGGCATCACACCCGTTTGGGCATCGGAGGTTGAGCCTTTTGCCGTAAGAGTCACTACCAAGCGCATACCTTTTATGAAACATTACGGAGACATCTCTGCTATGGACGGCGGTAAGATTGAACCCGTAGATATTATCACTTTCGGCTCGCCTTGCCAAGATATGTCTGTGGCGGGTAAGCGAAACGGACTTGACGGCTCAAGGTCGTCTTTGTTTTACGAAGCCGTCCGAATCATTAAAGAAATGAGGAGTGCAACAAATGGAAAATATCCAAGATACATCGTATGGGAAAATGTCCCCGGTGCTTTCTCTTCCAACGGAGGCAGAGACTTCAAAGCCGTCCTCGAAGCGGTCATCGATATCGTCGAAGAGAATGCCGAGGTGCCTGCGCCTGACCAAAGCGGATGGCCTTACGCAGACCTCTACTTGGGAGACGGATGGAGCGTGGCATACAGAACTCTCGATGCTCAATTTTGGGGAGTCCCCCAACGAAGACGCCGCATCTTTCTTGTCGCAGATTTTGCAGGCGGGAGTGCCGGAGACGTATTATTTAAGTCCGAGGGCTTGTCTCGGTATTCTTCGGAGGGCTTCCGTTCGTGGCAAAGAGCTGCCAACGATACTGAAGGTTGCCCTAGAGCGACAGGCATCGGTCTTGACGGCTACAACGCAGGGCTGACGGGAGATAAAGCCGCCACCCTTGGGATCAACTGCGGTATGTCCACGGGTCGCAACGGAGTGGTTCTGAACGACCAAGGCGGAAATCGTATGGACATTACCGAAGAGGTAACGTGTACGCTCCGTGCAGAAGCACACCATCCGCCTTGCGTAGTGGAGAGTGCAGGCTTTTGCAC
>JAFTLM010000298.1 GCA_017455945.1 Clostridia bacterium
ATATATGCTCCGCCGTTTTGGATTGAAATACGACGGACAGACCGAAACCTTTGTAACTGTTGGAGGCTCGGAGGCTATTGACGTTGCTATACGCGCTATAGTTGAGCCCGGAGACGAGGTTATTATTCCCACGCCGTCATTTGTTTGCTACGAGCCTATCGTAAGACTTGCGGGCGGTGTTCCCGTAATAATCGCCACCGAGTTCAAGGACGAGTTCAAGCTTACTCCCGAAAAGCTTAAAGCGGCTATCACCCCCAAAACAAAAATGATAGTTCTTCCCTTTCCCAACAATCCTACCGGCTCAATAATGACCAAGGAAGAGTTGGAGGAAATCGCTTCAATAATAAGAGACACAAATATAATGATCCTTTCGGACGAGATTTACGCAGAGATGACCTACGGCGGACTCAAGCACACTTCCATAGCATCAATTCCCGATATGTGGGAACACACTATCATCGTAAACGGATTTTCAAAAGCCTATGCGATGACCGGATGGAGAATGGGATTTCTTTGTGCTCCCGCTCCGCTTATAAAGCAGATGCTCAAAATCCACCAGTACGCAATAATGTGTGCCCCCACCACGTCGCAGTTTGCGGCTATCGAAGCACTTCGCAACGGTGACGACGATATTCAGATGATGGTTGATGAATATGACCGCCGCAGGAAGTACATATATGACGGTCTGAAAAATATCGGTATAGAGTCGTTTGAGCCTAAAGGAGCGTTCTACATCTTCCCCAACATAGGAAGCTTTGGAATGTCCAGCGAAAAATTCTGTGAAAAGCTTTTGTACGACTACGGCTGTGCAATAGTTCCCGGCGAAGCATTCGGTGACAGCGGCGAGGGCTTTGCGAGAATTTCTTACGCATATTCGGTAAAGCACATCACCCAGGCACTTGAAAGAATTGATAAGTTCGTTACGGATATTAAAAAAGGTAAAGTGAAATAGAAAAAGCACCCACGAATAATCGTGGGTGCTTAGTTTTTTATTAGAACTCAAGAATCTTTTCGATATAGCTCTTAAGCTCGGAAATCGGGATACGAACCTGCTCCATAGAGTCACGGTCACGTACTGTTACGCAGCCGTCGGTCTCGGACTCGAAATCGTATGTAATACAAAGAGGAGTACCGATCTCATCCTGTCTGCGGTATCTCTTACCGATAGAGCCCGACTCGTCAAAATCAACCATAAAGTACTTTGCAAGCTCGTCATAGATTTCGCCTGCCTTATCGGAGAGCTTCTTGGAAAGAGGAAGCACAGCAGCCTTAATGGGCGCAAGTGCGGGATGAAGTCTGAGAACAACACGTGTGTCGTTCTTTTCAGCGTCAACGACCTCTTCGTCATAAGCGTCGCAAAGGAACGCGAGGGCTACGCGGTCTGCACCGAGAGAGGGCTCGACAACGTAAGGAATATATTTTTCATTAGTCTCTGCATCAAAGAATTCCATAGACTCGCCGCTGGTGTTCTGGTGCTGTGTAAGGTCGTAGTCGGTTCTGTCTGCGATACCCCAAAGCTCGCCCCAACCAAATGGGAACAAGAATTCGATATCGGTCGTCCCCTTTGAGTAGAAGCAAAGTTCCTCGGGAGAGTGGTCGCGAAGACGGAGGTTCTCTTTTCTCATACCGAGATTATAGAGCCAATTTTCGCAATAGGATCTCCAGTACCGGAACCAGTCAAGGTCTGTGCCGGGCTTGCAGAAGAACTCAAGCTCCATCTGCTCAAACTCACGTGTTCTGAACACGAAGTTACCGGGAGTGATTTCATTTCTGAAGGACTTACCGATCTGTGCAACACCGAAAGGCATCTTTCTTCTTGTGCTTCTTGCAACGTTCTTGAAGTTTACAAAGATACCCTGAGCTGTCTCGGGACGAAGGTAAACTGTGTTTGTAGACGCTTCGGTAACACCGATGAACGTCTTGAACATAAGATTAAACTTACGGATATCTGTAAAATCACCGCTTCCGCAATCGGGGCAAACGATATGATTTTCTTTGATATACGCACTCATTTCCTCATCGGTCCAGCCTGCGGGATTCACGTCAAGCTTGTTTTCGAATGCATACTCCTCGATAAGCTTGTCTGCTCTGTGACGGCTGCGGCACACCTTACAGTCCATAAGGGGGTCGGAGAAGCCGCCAAGGTGACCCGAAGCTACCCAGGTCTGAGGATTCATAATAATTGCACTGTCAAGACCTACGTTATATTTATTTTCTTGAACGAATTTCTTCCACCAAGCCTTTTTAACGTTATTCTTGAACTCAACTCCGAGAGGACCGTAATCCCAAGAGTTGGAAAGACCGCCGTAGATTTCGGAACCGGGGAAAATAAAGCCGCGGTTTTTACAGAGGGCAACTATTTTGTCCATTGTTTTTTCTGAATTGTTCATTTCTGTTCTCCTAAAATTTTATATGAATTTTATTTTATACCTAATGAAAGTTTAAACATATTTACATTCGCGTCTACATCGACGATTTTCTTTTGCTCGTTTTTATCTTCTACGGTACGGGATTTTATAATAAGCGGAAATTCACAGATTTCGTATTGTGCAACCTCGCTTTGTTCGGTCAAAAAGTAGGATTGAATTTTGTCTTTTAAATCACTTTTATCAGAAGCAGCTTCAAAATTCCTGAAGTCATTCTCCGCGATCTCTATGCCGCTGAAGGTTTTAATCGTATTTGCAATCACATCGTTCCCTAACTTTTCAGTTAACGTTGAAATTTGCGAAAAAGAGCCTTTATAAGGAACAAGATAATCGGAATACAAGGGGGTAAAGAAAAGCTTCTTGTTGCTGTCATCGACCATTACCAACACGCAGAAAAGATTGTTTTCGT
Source organism: Clostridia bacterium (assembly GCA_017455945.1). Classification (GTDB taxonomy): domain Bacteria; phylum Bacillota; class Clostridia; order Oscillospirales; family CAG-272; genus RGIG8775. The sequence continues at coordinate 2,836 of JAFTLM010000298.1, forward strand.
CAGTTTCTTCAAACTCAAAAACAATACATCCCGAAAGCTTGATTTCGGTGATTTTTTCAGCTTCTACGGTTACTGCTTTTTCTTTCACTTCAACTGTTGAGTTGAAAAAAACGATACAAACAACCAGCATAATCAGCGAAAACAGCAACACGCCTGCCGCAAAGGAAGTCAACATATTTTTCAGTGAAATATTCATATCAACCTCCTACGACGCTTATAATGTTAGATTATACCATATTCCTACAAAAATTTCAAGTACTATTTTCCTGCTACGCTAATATTTTTTACAAAAACATCGGGCGAAGCAAATCCTCTGAACAATCCGCTGTGTTCAACCTGAAGATCGTTGGACAGTGCCTCTATATTTTTCAAAAGTTCAAAGAAGTTACCAGCAATAGTAAAGGATTTTACGAATTTGCCGATTTTTCCGTCTTCAATTAAATATCCCGCACTTTCAATAGAAAAGTCTCCCGTAACAGCATTGGTTGCCGAAAAGCTTTTCAGTTCCGTAACGTAGATTCCGTTGCCCGCTATTTCAAGAAGTTCATCAAAACTTTTATCGCCTTTATTCAAATACAGAAAATACGGAGAAATTGACACCGGCGAAGAATATCCTCTTGAAGCATTGCCCGTAGGTTCAACCCCAAAATGCTTAGCCATAGCGAGATCGTAAAAATAGGTTTTAAGCACGCCGTTCTCAATAACGTTCTTCGTTCGTGTTGCCACACCCTCTCCGTCAAAAGCATTTTTGCCGCAAAGCTCATCTGAAAACGGATCATCGGTAATTGTTACTATATCGGAGGCTATTTTCTCATCAAGTTTTCCTGCCAATTTGGAAAGACCAAGCTTAACCTGCTTTGCAGAAAAGCACCCACAAAACTCGGCAAGGAACTCTGAAAACTTCTTTCCGCTGATTATCACGTTATATGAACCGCTTGGAACACTGTCCGCACCAAGCTTGGCATTGGCGTTCTTTACAGCCTTTTTTACTACGTTGTCTATTTCATCGAAGTTTTTAGCATTCTTTGCTTCGACGCTGTCCTCTGTTTCTTTGCCGTCGGAAACTACCGGGCAGGAATAATAATAAACGTAGCCTGCGGATTTGTGGAGTTCAAGTCCGTATGAATTGTACATATGGACGGCAACAACTCCCGTGCCTGCACCGCATTGAGTGCCGTCTGTCACCAGCTCTCCCTCTTTATAGGTTTTATCTTCAATTTCAAGCGCAATATCACGCAATGTGCCCGAGGTCGGAGCCCGGAACTGTTCGCAAGGCACGTTTTCGTAATGCTCGGAGCCTTTGAATATAATCGCCTCATCGCTCGATTCGATATACTTGGCGTTATCGGCCGCTTTAACCACAAGCATTTCAAGCTCTTCTTTGCTTATGTGTTCGCACGAAGCCTGACCGAACTTTCCGTCAACTATACATCTGAATCCAATTCCAATAGAATCGCTGCTACTGAATCCGCTTATCTCATGCTTAAGAGTTTCGGTTGACGTTTCGGATGATTCCGAATAATATATATCATATTCGGCAATTCCGATTTTTTTGGCAGACTCGGAAATGATTTTCTTGATTTCTGAAAAATTCATATCACACTCTCCTTATCTTCCGCCAACAGTAATATTGGAAACTCTTATAAGCGGCTGTCCGACGTCTGTGGGAACTGCCCCGCTTACAGAGCCGCACATTCCCTGCCCTCTGTCAAGGTTTTGCCCAACCATATCAATGAGATTGAGAATCTCTGCTCCGTTTCCTATAAGTGATGCTCCGCGTACGGGCTCACAAATTTCACCGTTTCTAACTATATAGCCTTCGATTACAGCAAAATTGAAATCATTTGTAAGCGGATTAACCGAGCCTCCGCCCATTTTCTTGGCGTAAATTCCGTATTCTATCGACTTTATTATATCCTCATTCTTATCGGGACCGTTATCGATATAAGTGTTTGTCATTCTGGACGTAGGCTCAAAAGTATAATTCTGTCTGCGGCTGTTACCTGTAACAGGCATATTCATTCTTCTTGACCCCAGTCGGTCAATCATATAATTTTTAAGAATACCTTTTTCAATAAGAATGTTCTTCTGTGTGGGATTTCCCTCGTCGTCAATATTATTGGAGCCCCAACCGCCCGGAATTGTTCCGTCATCGATAGCCGTCACCTTTTCATTTGCTATCTTCTGTCCAAGCTTTCCGCACATTTTTGAGTTTCCTATTCCAACGCATGTAGCTTCAAGCGAATGGCCGCACGCCTCATGGAATATTACGCCGCCAAAGCCGTTTTCAATAGCAACTGTCATTTTGCCTGCGGGGCAATAATCAGCTCTAAGATTCACAAGAGCGTGTCTTGCGGCTTCAGCTCCTATATCCTCAGGTTTAAAAATATCAAACACCTCAAGCCCCATTCCGCGACCGGGGGCACACATTCCCGTCTGTTTTTCACCGTTTTGCGCGGCTATTGCCGTAATGTACATTCTTGTACGTGTATGCTTATCAAAAGTAAACAGCCCTTCTGTATTGGCTATCCATATATTTCGTTCTATACAGGAAAGATTGCCCTGTGCCTGCTCGATAAGGCTGTCGTAGCTTTCCGCACTCCGGCAAGCATTTTTAAGAATGTCGGTTTTGTATCCCATACCACTCGCTATCGGATCTACAGCAACAGGATGAATATTAGCAAAAATCTTCTCGGTAAGATTTACCGAACTGATTTTTTTGTCAAGCGAGATAACGTCAGCCACCTTTGCCGCGCACGCCAGTAATCCCTCGCGAGAGGTATCACAGGTTGACGCATACACGGTTTGCGTACCGTAAAAGGCTCTGATACCAACACCGCTGATAACGTTATCGTTTATTTTGTCTATTTTTTTGTCCACCAGACTTACTACATTGGTTCTGGTCAATTCGCAAAAGATTTCCGCAAAATCGGCACCGCCGGAAACGGCTTTCAAAAGCACTTCATCTGCAAGTATTTTGTCAATCATAATTATCTCCTTTTAGGAACTGTACGATAATTTTATGCCACCTTCGGCAAATAAAATTCAGTCTTCGCAACGTTCTCCGAGAATTTTGATATATTTTTGATAAAAGCTCTCAAAGTATCCGCCATCAAGTGCTTCTCTGATTTTTTCGGTAAGATCGTTATAAAAGTACAAATTATGGGTAACAGCAAGCTTCATGCCAACAGCCTCTTTGGCTTTTATAAGATGTCTCACATAAGCACGGCTGTAATTTCGGCAGGTAGGACAGCCACATCCTTCATCAAAGGGTCTGTCGTCCTTCATATACTTTTCGTTAAGAAGATTTATCTTACCTTTCCAGGTAAACAGATTTCCGTGACGGGCGTTTCTGCTTGGCATAACACAATCAAAGAAATCTATACCGTAATGCACTGCCTCAAGGATGTTGCACGGAGTACCCACGCCCATAAGATATCTCGGTTTATTTTCCGGCATATAGGGTTCTACCGCGTCTATTATTCGGTACATCTCCTCGGTTTCCTCACCCACAGCAAGGCCTCCAATGGCATAGCCCGGCAAATCAAGTTCTGCAATCTGCTTCATATGCTCAATTCTGAGGTCCTCATATGTTCCGCCTTGATTTATTCCGAAAAGAAGCTGGTCCTTGTTTATAGTTTCCGGCAAGGAATTAAGACGTTCCATTTCTGCTTTACATCTTACAAGCCATCTGACAGTTCTCTCGCAAGACTTTTTTACATAGTCATATGGGGCAGGATTTTCGATACATTCGTCAAAAGCCATAGCTATAGTAGAGGCAAGATTGGACTGTATCTGCATACTTTCCTCGGGCCCCATAAAGATCTTTTTGCCGTCAACGTGTGAAGCAAAATGTACACCCTCTTCGGTGATCTTTCTCAAAGAAGAAAGTGAGAACACCTGAAATCCGCCGCTATCGGTAAGAACAGGTCCTTTCCAGTTCATAAACTTGCGAAGTCCGCCCATTTCGTGAATAAGCTTGTCTCCCGGTCTGATGTGAAGGTGATAAGTATTAGAAAGCTCTACCTGACACTTTATTTCTTCAAGCTCCTTTGTAGTTACGCCGCCTTTAATTGCGCCGCAGGTTCCTACGTTCATAAATACAGGGGTCTGTATATCACCGTGAACAGTATGAAGGACACCTCTGCGCGCGCGTCCGTCTTTATTTTTTAATTCAAACAATTTTAATTCTCCCCAAAAATTATTTTCTTTCAAACTGATGATCCAAATGATTTTTAGTTAACTCTATAGCTATCGGTCTTCCATGAGGACAAAAAGTAATATCCTGAAGCTGCATAAGTTTATCAACCAACCATTCAACGTGTTCTTTGGGATATTCTCTTCCCGCTTTTATTGCCGCTTTACAAGATGCTTGATAAAGTGCCCTTTCAAAAATTATATTTTTGGAAACCTCTATATTACCGGTTTCGTTAGTAATTCTGTCGGCAAATGTAATTATCATTTCATCAACCGCATTTTGGGTAATATTATTTGGGATTGCCGAAACAAGATCCGAGTGCTTATTAAGCTCAAGCATAAAACCTATATTTTATATTTCCTCTTTATAATCTGTAAGTGCCTGCACCTC
>JAFTLM010000299.1 GCA_017455945.1 Clostridia bacterium
AACTGGGACCTTATATACTGTGAGCTTTATGCGGGCGGAAAATACAACAACAACGACAGCGAGGCAGCATACGAATACTCACTGGGCCTTAACGGATTAGGTGCGTGTGCCACACAGTACAGCTCAGAATATATGGACGTTTATTCCTTCGACGGGAAATTTGTACGTTCCATTCACTTTAAAAAGGGTGAGCCCTGCAGTGAGCTTGAAGAGCGAGAGCTTGAACGCAAGGAAAAACGCACGGGTACTGTAATACATTGGAAACCCGACCTTGAAGTGTTTACCGACATAAAAATACCCAAGGAATTCTTTGTTGAAACCATGCGTCGCCAATCGGTAGCCAACGCGGGAATATCTTTTGTACTCAAACTTGAGCTTGAAGAAGGTGGATTTGAAGAACACAAATTCCTCTATCCAAACGGTATTTCCGACTACATTGCCGAAATTGCGGGAGAAGCTTCGATGACTGCCCCATACTTCTGGCATCTTGAGACCAAGGGACGCGACCGCGAAGACAAGCCCGAATACAAGCTGAAGGCAGACTTCTCTTTCTGTGTTTCGAACAGTGTCAACGTAATAGAATATTACCACAACTCAAGCTTTCTTGAATACGGAGGCTCGCCCGACAAGGCTGTAAAGCTTGGTTTTGCCTATGCTCTTGACAAGTACATCAAAAACGCGGGCAAATACACTAAAAACGAGTCCAAAATAACATTCAATGACGTAAGCGACTGTCTTATACTTGTCATCAACAGCGTTTCGACAATTACTTCATATGAAAATCAGACTAAAAAGGCAATAAACAACAAGTTTATTTACGAGGCAATGTACGAGTCGATAAAGACAAATCTTGAGATTTTCTTTATCGAAAACCCACAGAGTGCGGAAGTTTTCGCAAACCAGGTGCTTATCAACAAACGAAGCCGCGAGTCTGCCGAAAACGCAAGACTTAACATCAAGAAAAAGCTGACCGGAACGCTTGATATAGCCAACCGCGTCGAAAAGTTTGTAAACTGCCGTTCGAAAGACCCGGCAATCCGCGAGCTTTACATCGTTGAAGGTGACTCGGCACTTTCGTCCTGTAAGCTTGGCAGAAACGCCGAATTTCAAGCCATTATTCCCGTAAGAGGTAAAACACTTAACTGTCTCAAGAGCACCTATGACAAGATATTCAAGTCGGAAATCATCACAGATCTGCTTCGTGTTATCGGTTGCGGTGTTGAAATACAGGGAAAGGTTAAGACCGATATGCCAGCATTTGACATCAACTCTTTGCGTTGGTCAAAGATAATAATATGCACCGATGCCGATGAGGACGGGTTCCAGATAAGGACCCTGCTTCTCACGCTCTTTTATCGTTTGCTCCCTTCTCTTTTGGCGGCCGGAAAGGTATTTATCGCCGAATCTCCGCTTTTTGAAATAACTGTAAAAGACGACATTTATTTTGCTTATAACGAATTTGAACGTGCTGAGATACTCAAGAAACTGGAAGGCAAGAAATACACACTTCAGCGTTCAAAGGGACTGGGTGAAAACGATCCCGACATGATGTGGAACACTACCATGAATCCCGAAACCAGACGTCTTATTGCCGTCACCACTACCGACGCGCAAAAGACGTATGAAATATTTGACACGCTTCTGGGTGATAATCTCCCTGCAAGAAAAGAGTTTATCACTCTTCACGGCAAAGAATACGTTAAGGACGCAGACATATAACATAAAACGCTTCCTTCGGGAAGCGTTTTTGAATTGTAAAAAAATTACAGAATTTGTATTAAATAATGTTGCATATTCTTGACTTTACATGAACAAACTGTTATAATAATCATTACATAATTTTTTAGGAGGAACGAAATTGACACCGCACGATCACAAAAAACAAGAAGTTATCGATTTCTTTAAAACCGACGTTACACATGGTTTAAAAGAAAATGAAGTTTCTGAATTAAGAGAAAAATTCGGAAAAAACCAGCTTCGCGAGAAAAAGAAGAAAACCACGTTTGGGCGTTTTATCGACCAATTCAAGGACGTAATGATAATTATTCTTTTGATTGCGGCAGCAGTATCATTTGTAATTGTCTGCATTGAAAAAAACTGGGGCGAGCTTTTTGAGCCTGCTCTCATCCTTCTCATCGTTATACTTAACGCTATTATGGGTGTAGTTCAGGAAAGCAAGGCGGAAAAGGCACTTGATGCATTGAAAAACATGTCGGCACCGCACGCAAGAGTTATCAGAGACGGCGTTGAGAAAATCATTGATGCGGCTGAGCTTGTACCGGGTGACATCATAAAGGTTGAAGCCGGAGACTTTGTTCCCGCAGACGCAAGACTGATACACAGTGCCAGCCTCAAAAGCGAAGAATCGGCACTTACAGGAGAATCTGTTCCGTCAGAAAAAGACGCGGATGCCGAAGTTAAAGAAAACGCTCCTATCGGTGACCGCACAAATATGATATTCTCTGGATGCAGCATCACCTACGGCACAGCTACTGCGGTAGTTACCGGTACAGGTATGAACACCGAAATGGGTAAGATTGCCAATCTTCTTGACGGAGAAAGCGACACCCAAACGCCGCTTCAACAAAAATTGGCACAGCTTGGCAAATATCTCGGTATTGTGGCACTTGCGGCTTGCGCAATAATTTTCGTTGTCGGACTTCTCAACTCTATTCCCGTTCTTGAGATATTTATGACCTCGGTTTCGCTTGCGGTATCGGCAATTCCCGAAGGTCTCCCCGCTATAGTTACTATTGTTCTTTCAATTGGCGTTCAGCGAATGGCAAAAAGAAATGCTCTTATTCGCCGCCTCCCTGCTGTGGAAACGCTGGGCGGTGCATCGATAATCTGTTCTGATAAAACAGGAACGCTTACTCAAAACAGAATGACACTCGTCAAGGCATACCTTGACGGTGAGTCAAGCGTGGAAGATATCTCTACAGAAAACTCGGTTGGCATAAAGAAACTTCTCTCATACGGTACACTCTGCTGTGACGGCTCGGTAATCTTTGAGGGAGACGAAGAAAAGCACATCGGCGACCCCACGGAGACTGCTATCGTTCTGGCGGCTCACAAAAACGGACTTGCCAAGGATTCACTTAACGCCGAGTTTCCAAGATTGGCTGAGATTCCCTTCGACTCCGACAGAAAGCTTATGTCCACCGTCAACAGAATAGACGGCAAAAACATCGTTATTGTCAAGGGTGCCTTCGACGTTATGGCTACGCGTTGCGTTGCGGGAAATATTGAAAAGGCAAGACAAATGACGTACAGCATGAGTGCCGACGCGCTCAGAGTTCTTGCCATAGGATACAAAGAGATCGATGAAGTTCCTGCAACGCCCACCTCGGATGAGCTTGAAAACGGACTTACGTTTATGGGGCTTGTCGGTATGATAGATCCTCCACGCCCCGAAGCCAAGGTTGCGGTTGCAACCTGCCGAAAAGCGGGAATCAAGCCTGTAATGATAACGGGCGACCACGTAGTTACCGCTTCTGCCATAGCCAAAGAGCTGGGCATTTACGTTGACGGTGACAAGGCTATCACAGGTGCGGAGCTTGACGCAATGAGCGAGGATGAGCTTGACCGTGAAGTTGAAAAGATTTCGGTATATGCCAGAGTTTCACCCGAAAACAAAATACGCATAGTTAAAGCATGGCAAAAGAAAAATCACGTTGTTTCTATGACAGGAGACGGTGTAAACGATGCTCCCGCACTCAAAGCCGCGGATATAGGCTGCGCGATGGGCATAACCGGAACAGACGTTGCCAAGGGCGCTTCTGATATGACCCTTACCGATGACAATTTTGCAACCATTGTAGACGCCGTGCGCGAAGGCCGAGGAATTTACGCAAACATCAAAAAAGTTGTTGGTTTCCTTCTGGGAACCAATATCGGAGAAGTTATTACCGTGTTCGTGGCAATGCTGTTATTCCACGTTTCTCCCCTCTTGTCAATGCAACTGCTGTGGATAAACCTTGTAACCGACAGTATGCCCGCCATTGCTTTGGGAATGGAAGCTGTTGAGTCAGACATTATGGAAAAGAAACCAAAGCCGAAAAGCGAAGGTATTTTCGCTCACGGACTGGGTATAAAAGTTCTTTTGCAAGGAATTATGTTCGCCCTGCTCACTTTGATTGCTTTTGTAGTTGGAACAGGACTTTCACTCGGAGAGCTTTTAGGCAGTGCTTTTGGAAACGGTATGAATCAGTTGGCTCTTTCGAGAGGTCAGACTATGGCGTTTATGGTATTGGCACTGTGCCAGATAGTTCAGGCATACAATATGCGTTCAGAACATTCGCTCTTTAAAATCGGTATTTTCAAGAACAAAATGCTTAATCTTGCATCGCTGGTTTCTGTAGCATTAGTATCGCTTGTTCTCTTCACTCCTGTACGTCACGCATTCGGAATGGTTTATCTTCCCTGGGAAATGTATCTGATCGGTCTCGGTCTTATATTAGTTCCGTTTGTAGTAATGGAAATATGCAAGCTGTTCGGATATTTCAAAGCCAAAAAATAAAAATTAAGGATTGCTTCAAGTGAAGCAATCCTTTTTAATAACAAAAGGAGCCGATTAAAATCGGCTCCTTATTTTTTATACGCTGTGAACACCGAGTGCGGCATCGGCGTTATCGCCGTCAAGTCCGTACTTCTGTGCTTTTCTGTACTCGAAGAACTTAATAGCAACCTGTTCGAAAAGTGCGTAGGAAAGAACGTCCTCGTCCTGTTCGATATAGTTTGCTATCTTTGCGCGAAGCTCATCAAGCTCGGGCTTGAGTGCGTCTGCGGGACGGCAAGTAATTCTCTCGTCGTCACCGATGATCTTCTTAACGAAAGCGGGATCGATTTCAACAGGTGTCTTCCCGTACTCGCCCTTAACGATTCCCTTAAATTCCTTGGTTACCATCTTATATCTCTCACCGCCGATTACGTTGAACACAGCCTGTGTACCAACAATCTGAGAAGAAGGAGTTACAAGAGGAGGATAACCTACGTCTGCACGAACGCGCGGAACTTCCTCAAGAACCTCGATAAGCTTATCTTCCTTACCTGCCTGCTTAAGCTGAGACATAAGGTTGGAAAGCATACCGCCGGGAACCTGGTAAAGGAGTGCATTAACGTCAACGTTAAGAGCCTTGGGATTAAGGAGACCTTCTGCAAGGTACTTCTCACGGAGAGGTGCGAAGTACTTGGTGATCTTATCAAGCTCCGCAAGGTCGATACCTGTATCGTACTCTGTGCCCGCAAGAGTTGCAACGAGTGTCTCTGTGGGGGGTTGGGACGTACCCATAGCCATAGGAGAAATTGCTGTATCCACGATATCTACTCCCGCCTCGATACCCTTGAGAAGAGTCATAGAAGCAAGACCTGCTGTATAGTGAGTATGGAGCTGGATCGGAACCTTTACGCTCTCTTTAAGTGTCTTAACGAGCTCATACGCATCGTAGGGCTTAAGAAGACCAGCCATATCCTTGATACAAATAGAATCCGCGCCCATTTCCTCAAGCTGCTTTGCATACTTGGAGTAGTACTCAAGTGTGTAAACGGGGCCTGTTGTATAGCTGAACGCCGCCTGAACGTGTCCGTTCTCTTTCTTTGTAGCGTCGATAGCTGTCTTAAGGTTTCTGGGGTCGTTAAGAGCGTCGAATATACGAATGATATCGATACCGTTAGCAATGGACTTCTGTACGAAGTACTCAACCACGTCGTCGGAATAGTGACGGTAGCCGAGAATATTCTGACCTCTGAAGAGCATCTGGAGCTTTGTGTTCTTTACCTTATCGCGAATCTTGCGAAGTCTTTCCCAAGGATCCTCGTTAAGAAATCTCATACAAGAGTCAAAGGTTGCTCCGCCCCAAGCTTCAAGAGAATGATAACCTACCTTATCAAGCTGTTCAAGAATGGGAAGCATCTCTTCGGTGGTCATTCTTGTAGCTATAAGTGACTGGTGAGAGTCACGCAAAACTGTTTCTGTTATTTTAACCTGTGCCATTTATATACCTCCAAAAATTGCATTTAGAACCTATCTCAGAATGCCCAAGACAGGAACACGCCTGCGGCAACCGCAGAACCGATAACGCCGGCTACGTTGGGGCCCATTGCGTGCATAAGAAGGAAGTTCGAAGGATCCTCCTTCTGACCGACCATCTGAGAAACTCTTGCCGCCTTAGGAACTGCAGAAACGCCCGCAGAACCGATAAGGG